>JAGCVU010000289.1 GCA_017962175.1 Bacteroidales bacterium
GCGATTGTCCCAAGAAGGATCATTGGGGTCGAATTTCAAGAATTCAGAATAAAGGATGTGTACGAAATCTGCGCCACCCATAGCACCACCAGGGTGTCCAGAGTTGGCTTTCTCTACCATTGCGGCTGCGAGCATACGCACGTTGTCAGCGGCTTTGGCGTCTATCTGTTTTTGTTCCATTTGGTTGTTTTTTTATAATTTGAATGATGTATATTATATTAATTTTTTTATTTTTCATTATTATGCATTGTGCATTATGCATTATTAATAAGGTGTTTTTTTAGTACCTCAATAATTTGTTCAGATTTAGCCGGCTTTTCGATAAAACCGTCGCAAAGTGAGTTAGAATAATCGCGTTTGTCAACAGCCGAGAAATAAGGCATTTGTGCTATTGCCACTGTGTCGGGCTTTATCATCTTAATCATTTTCAATACCTCAGTGCCGTTCATTATTGGTAGTTTAAGATTGGTAATTACCAATGGCACAGGATTTTGACGAAACATTTCAAAAAGTTCTCTGCCGTCTTTTGCCCTGCGAATTTTTATACCGGTAGGTTTGAGAACCTCGTGAAGCAGTATGTACGACACATCGTCGTCGTCGCCCACAAGCACCGATTTGTTTTCAAAAATGCATTGTTGCTGTGGTTCGGTGAGTGTTTCGGCAGGAAGCGAAACGTAAAACTCTGTGCCTTTGCCCGGTGTAGAGTCGAACCAAATTTCGCCTTGAAGAGCGTCAACATATTCTTTTACCAGCGCCAAACCTATGGTGGTGAATGCATAGCCGCGGGTAGATATTTTGCTGGTGTCGGCAAGGGGGTTGAATATGATGTCCATCTTTTCGGGATGAATGCCTATGCCGGTATCTTTGATGCAGAATACAAAACAATCGTTTGAATATGAAGCGTTTACCTCAACAGAACCCTCTTTTGTAAATTCTATAGCATTGTCGATTAGGTTTACCAATATCTGCGAAAGCATCTCGTGGTCGGTGTAAAACACTTTGTGAGAGTCGAGATTGTCTTTGAGAATCAACTGTATATTATTGGGTTCACGTTGCGACATTATTTCGGTAAGCAAATCCGACACGTTCACATTAGTGGCTTTGGGATTGATGGCAGCGGTTTTGCTCAGCGAATAGTTTATTATCTTGTTGCAACAAGAGCTTACAAATTGTGAGTTGGAAGATATTGTATGGGCAAATTCTTTGATTGTTTCATCGTTGAGATTACCGGCGCTTATCTGTGTTGCTGCATCGGAGATGGTTTGCAACGGTGCAAAAAGTTCTTCTCTTACCTCTTCAAGAAAATTTCTTTTCAATTTGCCGGCTGCTTCGGCTTGCTCTACTTCGGATTTACATTTTAGCAGGGTTGTCTCCATAATGGAGTTAAGTCGGCGGAGATTCTCGTTTTCGGTTTCGAGATTTTGTGTGCGTTCTTTGATTTTATCTTCAAGGTCTCGATTACACGAAAGTAGAGTGCGGTGAAGGCTACTGATAGTTAGGTGAGTAGTAACACGAGCCATAAGTTCGTCGTTTTGCACCGGCTTGGTAACATAGTCTACCGCGCCGCATTTAAATGCTTTTACTTTGTCGAACGAACTGTTGAGCGCCGAGAGAAAAATCACCGGAATGTCCTTGGTTTTGGGTTCTGCTTTCAGTTGCGAGCATACGGTATAACCGTCGATGTCGGGCATCATAATGTCTAGCAATATCAAATCGGGACGGTGTTCGATGGCCAAACTAAGCGCCTCGTTGCCGTTTTCGGTACATATTGCCGCATAGCCATGGTCTTCGAGCATAGCCTGTATAAACTCGTTGATCGACTTGGCGTCGTCAATTATTAATATTGTTTGCTTTTCGTTGAAACTCATAATGTTGTTTTTCAGCGTGTTACCGCTGGGGTCAGTCTTTTATATTCAGATTACAAATATTGTTATTATCTGCAAAATAAACAACTTTTTTTCAAATTGCCGCAAAAAAAAGATTTTTATTTTAAATGTTAGAAATCTTGTTTACCTTTGCTGTTAGATTACGTCAGTAATTTTCACACAGATAAAAACAATTCTAACAATACCAAAAAATGGAAGAGACACCCGAGAAACCCATACAGAACAACGATGACAGCCGTACACAATGGCTGATACTTTTGAGACAATTGGCCATCCTTTTGGCTGTGATAGTATTATTTTTTGTTTTAACATTTGTGGCACTTCGTATGTATACACGCCACGGACAGAATGTGAGCGTGCCTGAATTGCGACGTCTTTCGCTTACCGAAGTTAAGAAAATTTGCGATGAGCGCGGACTTAAATTTGAAATTAGCGACTCTGTTTACAGTTCAAACGCAGCGCCCGGCACAGTTATCGACCAAACTCCGCCTGCCACATTTAAGGTTAAAAAAGAGAGAACTATCTTCTTGACAATCAAGGCATATTCTGTGGAACAAGTGGCTATGCCCCGCCTTATCGACCTTTCGATCAAGTCGGCACAGGCACAACTTGCCACCGCAGGTTTGGGCGTAGGCAGAATTACATACAAACCCGACATTGCCCGTGATGCCGTTTTGGAACAGAAATTCAACGGCAAGGATATTCCTGCCGGCACACGTGTGGCAAAAGGTTCGCTCATCGACCTTGTGCTTGGCAAGGGTGAGGACGATAATGTTTCAAAAACGATTGTTCCTGACCTCAAGAGTTACTCGCTGTACACTGCAGGACTTGTGGCAGCACAAAATTCGCTCAATATTGGTGCAAAAATCGGCGACGGCACAGTGAAAACACAATCAGATTCGCTTTCTGCCGTTATTTACAAACAGTCGCCTGCCAAGGGTAGGATAGTGCTCCCCGGTTCTGAAATCGACGTGTGGATTACTACCGACCAAAGCAAACTCAACGAATCATCTCCTGTTGAGGAGCCAGCCGACTCGCCGAACAACAATCTCGGCAACGATGAATTAGACGAATATTAGAATTTGAAAACTAACTATTACTATTTATGGCGTTAACGCAAAAGATTATAACGGTTGTAGCAATTTCGGCTTGGTGCGTGTTTGGTGCTGATTTGTTGGCACAAACCGACGACCCGATTGCTCTGCCATTTTTCGATGACTTTTCGTACACCGCCGACGTTCCCGATCAATCTCTATGGGATAATAGCGGCGTGCGAATTTCAAACACTCTGCCCGATTCGCCTCCAAGTATCGGAGTGGCGGTGTTTGATGCGTTAGATGGCAACGGCAATTTTTACCCGTCGCAATACGGTGTTAATCATGCAAATGCCGACACGCTTACATCCAAACCGTTGGATCTCTATTACCCGGGCGACAACACTATATATCTTAGTTTCTTTTATCAAGCCGGTGGTTTTGGCGATGTGCCCGAACCCGACGATGTGCTGATGCTCGACTTTTATTCGCCCGAAGACGACGAATGGACCACAGTGGAAACCATTTCCGGAGGTAAAAAGCAGAATTTCAAGCAGATGATTATTCCCATTACCCAGAAATGCTATCTTCAAAAAGGGTTTAAATTCCGTTTTAGAAATAATTTCAGCCTTGGATCATCAAAACAAGCCGACCTTGTGTCTAATTGTGATTTTTGGCTTGTGGATTATATAAAACTCGACAAACTACGCAACGCCATTGATACTGTTTATCAGGATATTGCACTTACCAATTGTCCCGAAATCAAGTTTTCAGGATATATGAACGTGCCGTGGCGACATTACACCAAAGCAAAGAACGACATAAAGGTGTCGTATTCGATTTTTTACCGCAACAACGACAACCAGCCTCGTATGTTAGACTCTATTAAGCTGATGCTCAATGCCAACGGCGGATCTGATACGCTTATGCTCGGATCTTACAACTTGCCGTCGTATTGGAGTTTTTCGGAATCCAAGGAGTTTAAATACACTTTTAAATCCGACAACGAGGTTTCGGTAGATTATCTTGCCGGTATCAAATTGGTTAGCGATGTTTCGGCAGAAGATTTTGCACAAAACAACCTCTATTTCAGTCCCAAAACCTTTGCCGACTATTACGCCCGCGACGACGGTTCTGCCGAGGCAGGCTACGGACTTCACGGCGAAGGCTCTACCGGCGGAATGGTGGCTGTAAAGTATCACACCTTTGTAAACGACAATATCAATGGCGTTTACATATATTTTAATCAAACATTCAACGACCGTCAGGCAGATTTTTTCAACCTTAAAATTTGGGACTATCGCAACGGATTGCCCGGCAACGAACTTTATACCGGCTACAATTTAGCATTGCCAAAAGACAAATGCGGCGAGTTTGTATTTTTCCCGTTGGATTATGGCGTGGCGGTGTCCGACACCTTTTTTATAGGATGGCAGAAGGTGCAAAACGAAATTCTTAACGTAGGGTTTGACAAAAGCACATCAGGCGCACCTTTTAACTATTACAATATCAACGGACAATGGAAACGGTCTACCGAAAAGGGTCAGATAATGATTCGTCCGGCATTTGGTTCTTCATCAACTCCTGTGGATGATTTTGGTACTGATTTTCAGTTAGATAATAACATTTCCATTTATCCCAATCCTGCCAAAGATTACATTCGTATTTCAGGATTGGATATCAACCAACCGCTACGTGCAGTGATTCGTAGTGTGTCGGGAGCCATTGTAATGCAGACAGTTTTGCAAAACAATGATTGTAGCATTGATGTGTCATCGCTGTTGCCGGGCACATATTTTATAACTATTGAAGGCAAAAACGAAATTGCCAAATTCTTAAAAATGAATTAGATAATGACAGACAACGACGTAATAGACACCGAAGATTTTGATGATGACGATTTTGCTGCCAACGATGGCGAAAGCACTGAATTGTCGGAGCATTTTCGTTTTGTGGCAGATTCCGGTCAGGAACTTGTGCGAATTGATAAGTTTCTCGACAATCGCATTGCAGGCATATCGCGCAACAAGATTCAGGAAGCTGCCAAGGCTGGCTGCATTTTTGCCAACGGCAATGCTGTAAAATCAAATTACCGTGTGCATCCACACGATGAAATTGTGGTAAAACTTCCGGGCGAACCCGTTGATTTTAAGGTAGAACCCGAAAATATTCCCCTCGACATTGTTTACGAAGACGACACTCTTATCGTGGTAAACAAACCAGCCGGAATGGTGGTTCACCCTGCTCACGGCAACTATACAGGCACATTGGTAAACGCATTGGCATATCATCTCGGTGGCAACACCAATTTTAGTAGCGACGATATTCGTCCGGGGCTCGTTCACCGTATCGACAAAAACACATCTGGGCTGCTTGTAATTGCCAAAACCGAAGCTGCCAAGGCTCATCTTGCCAAACAATTTTTTTATCACACGGTCAACCGTCGTTATCAGGCACTTGTTTGGGGCGATTTTGACGATGACTACGGACGTATCGAAGGCAATATCGGACGCAATCCGCGCGACCGCAAGAGTATGTGCGTGTTTGACCCCGAAAGCGGTATCGGCAAACCGGCTGTTACTCATTTCAAAGTGTTGGAACGTTTTGGATATGTAACACTTATCGAATGCAAACTTGAAACGGGACGTACCCATCAGATTCGTGTTCATATGAAAACCAAAAGCCATCCGATATTCAACGACGATGTGTATGGCGGCAACAAAATTCTCCGTGGAACCACCTTTACTAAATATAAGCGTTTTGTAGAGAATTGTTTCTCGTTGTTGCCAAGTCAGGCACTGCATGCCAAAACATTGGAGTTTGTGCACCCTGTAACGGGCAAAGTGCTGTCGTTTGAATCTGACCTGCCAGCCGGATTCACCGAACTTTTAGAAAGATGGCGAACTTATGCAAAAGCTGGACGAACCTTTGCTGAAGACAATTGAAAACTCATTGTTGGTACAATTTTAGTTATTTTATGATTTTGGAATAATTTTAACCGATTCATTACGTTATAAAATAGAATGTGAGTTAACTTTGAACATTAAAAACCGGTAATTATATGCGCAACAAAACATTATTGATTATACTATTTGCACTTATAGCCACCAACTGCTCGGCTCAGAAACCTGTGTTTGGACTCAGCATGGGAGTTAATCGCACCAATCTTATAGGTCGTGATAGGGTAGAAGATAGTAAACCGCGACTTGGAATGTGTCCCGGCATCAATGTAGATATTCCTTTGGTGTACGACACATATCTTGAAATCGGTGCTTACTATTCGCAGCAAGGCGTCTCCGTAAAAACCGACGAATTTGTAATGGCAAGTGTAAGACAAAAATTAAAGGTAACTAAATTTGTTGATTATCTGCAAGTTCCCTTGTATTGGAAACAAAGTTTTGGCGATATTTACACCAAGGTAGGACCATTTGCATCTATGGCAATACGTGCAAGCTCCGATTGGAAAAAAGAGTTGCTTTATGGAAATGATTCAATCCTTGTGGAAAAAGGTCATTACAACAGTTTTATCAAAAAACTGCGCAAATACGATGTGGGAGCAGCCTTTGCTGTAGGTTATCAAACTTCGGTTTCGCGCTCTATTGATATATTTTTTGATGCAAGTTACAAAATTGGATTCTTCTCTGTGGAGGAAAAAACCGACACCAACAAAAAGGTTCTCCGCAATCAGGTGTTCTGTATATCTGCGGGAGTATATTTCCAACAAAACCGACATTCAAAAATATACCATCGACGCTAACACGCTGACCATATGAAGTCTGCCGCTAAATATTTGACCACATTGTGCATCGTTTTGCTTATGGGTATGTTGTGCTCCGAAGCGCATGCTCAGGTGTACGGTATGAAAGGCGGCGTTACCATAGGCTCGGTTTCCACCAAAGAGGTAGAATCTGTTACGCCTATGCTCAACTACTATTTTGAGGGTTACTATGGTTATCGTTTTGCCCGTTACAAGTATTGGACATTGGGTTTTGGATATTTTGGCACTGGAGCTACATTTTCTGATACCGAACCTGCCAATGGAGTTAAGTATGATGCCAAAGTTAGGTTCAACAATATTGTAGTGCCGTTTAAATTGAAAATTTCGGGCGAGGGGCGTCGCAAACCTCGTCCATATGGTTTTATAGGAGCAATGCCCGTAGTTATGTACAACGAGGACAAAACTATGGATTATCACGATGCCAAAATACCACAACTTGATTATATCTTTGATTGGCATCCTCGTAGGGTAAATGTTTACATTCTTGGCGGCGGCGGATGTTATTATCGACATTTTACTGCAGATATTACCTTTACAATCAATACCTTCCGCGATTACAGAGAGATTGAAGCCCCCATATCTTACAACAAAAGCTTAATCCTCACCCTTGGCTATCAGATTTCGAGGGATACTAAGAAAATTTGGTAGAATCATTTTTTTGGGGGGGGGACTATTGTTGTTGTTTGAAAAATAATCGCTATATTTGCTCATTGTTTAACAACATAAAAACAAACCAATATGCTTATGAAAAAATTATTTGTATTTTCAATGCTGATGCTACTAACTACATTTATAGCATCGGCTCAGACGACTTATTCGTCGGGTGATTTCGAGTATACTCTCGACGCAAACGGTAATGCCACTATCACGCATTACACGAGCTATGTAGGAAACGTAGAAATCCCCGAAACTATCGGCGGACACACTGTTACCGCCATAGGAGAGCTGGCTTTTTTAGCTAACTATGTTATTCAGTCAATTACTATTCCCAAAAGCGTGACTACTATTGATAAATTGGCTTTTTTTCTATGTCCAAGTCTAAAAACAGTAACCATTCTTACTCCATCAAACCTCAAAACGATAGGAGAAGCTGCATTCGGCAATAGTTCTAGCCTTTCTTCTATCAATATTCCAGATGGAGTGGAGAGCATAGAATCAACAGCATTTTATAATTGTACTGCAATAGAATCTCTTACTGTACCTTCAAGCGTTAAATCTATTGGAGAAGATGCTTTCTATTTGATTACAAAAATTATCTATAAAGGAGATGCCACAGGTGCGCCATGGGGTGCTATTTTATTAAACGACAACTACTATGTGGATGGCGATTTTATTTATGCCGACAAAACCAAAAAGAAATTGCTAATGTATACAGGTACTAGCAGCAGTGTGGTTATTCCATCAACGGTAACCTCTATTGGCACTTGTGCATTTGCAAATAACACTACCATGACATCTGTATCAATACCAAACTCCGTTACAAGTATTGATAAAAGCGTGTTTAGTGGTTGTACCGCGCTGTCATCGGTTAATATACCCACGGGAGTTAGTACTATAAGTAACGCTATGTTTGATGGGTGCAAGGCTCTTAAATCTATTACAATACCAAATAATATAACGTCTATTGGAGATTTAGCGTTTTATGGTTCAGGACTTACTTCTATAACTATTCCTAATTCAGTTAACCGCATCGGAGTAAATACATTCGGTGGGTGCGTCGATATGCGTACGATAAAAGTGCCTTCTACAGTGACTGAAATTGGAGAATCTGCTTTTGGTTACATAAGAATATTGAAATACGATGGACCTGCCACTGGAGAGCCGTGGGGAGCACTCGTATATAAAGATTACTATCAAGAAGGCGATTTAATATTCAAAGACAACACAAAACAAACACTAATTTTGTATGACGGCTCTGGAGAAAATGTAGAAATTCCCTCTACAGTAAAAACTATCGGCAAATTGGCGTTTAAAGATTGCATATCACTTAAATCTGTGATAATTCCCAACGGAATTACAGATATAGAAGAGAGAGCCTTTAGTGGTTGTACTGGTCTTACTGAAATTAATTTATTAAACACCAATGCACCAACAATTGATTGGACTGCATTTACTAATGTTCCGCTAGTAAAAATAAGACATTCTGACAATTGTTATAATGCACCTTGGGGAGCAAAATCAGTGGAATTATATGATGGTGATTATGTTTATGCCGATTCTCCAAAATCAATTTTGCTAAAGTATATAGGTGATGGGGGTGATATAACCATACCTGATAATGTAACAAACATTGCGAAAGAGGCTTTTAAAAATTGCTCTGGTATAACAAGTGTTATAGTGCCGTCTCAAGTTTATTCTATTGGAGAGAATGCATTTCTGAATGTCCCCAAGTTAACATATTCCGGTATTGCCACTGGTGCACCATGGGGTGCATTGGAACTCAATCTCATTGACGGCGATTTTGTTTATGCCGATGGCGCTAAAAAGTATTTGAAAGAATACAACGGTCGTTTAGACGATGTCTCAATCCCAGAAGGAGTGGAAACAATAGGAAAACAAGCGTTTTATCTGAATCGTTATGTTAAGAATGTGACTCTACCTTCTACAGTAAAAACAATCGAAGATCAAGCATTTCATTGGACAGATAATCTTAAAAATATATCGATTCCGTCTTCGGTTGAAAGTATAGGTGCAGAAGCTTTTTATGGTGACGATGCCATTCAATCTCTCACACTTCAAGAAGGATTGAAGTACATAAAATATAGAGCATTTTATAAATGTACCGGACTTACCTATATTAATATTCCTTCAAGTGTGACTGAACTTGGATCTCAGGCATTTTCAGAAACAAATATAGCATCGATAACCATCCCTTCATCAGTTAAATCTCTAGATAATGGTTTGTTTCATAAATGCAAGAATCTTACATCTGTTATTCTTTCCGAAGGTTTAACTACCATCGAAACTTGTGCTTTTGAATCTTGCTCTGGTCTTACTAATATAACAATTCCTTCGAGTGTTACCAAAATAGGTGACGCTGCTTTTTATGGTTGTACCAATATGGCCGATGTATATTGTTATGCCGATCCTAGAACTTTGACCTGGATTATTGATGATTCTTGGTTGAATTTTAAGCCGAACGATGGGGCGGACGATTTTACCCCAACCCAATTTCACGTATTATTAGCCGACAAAGAAATCTGGGAGAGCGATAAGTTTAAATTAGCCAACGTAACATTTGTATATGATTTAATTGACCTCAACTCTGATAACATAACAGTGGATCCTATACCAAACAAAATCTACGATGGCAAAGAATATATACCAACAGTTGTTGTTAAAGACGGAGAAAAGACCTTGAAGCTAAATACCGACTATGTGGTAGAGTTGCCAACATCTATTATAGATGTGGATAGTTATACTATAACAATTATCGGTGTTGGAGAATACGGCGGTAGAATACAAAAATCTTTTGCCATTACCAAAGCCACTCCAACTGTTATCGCTCCCGTACCTGTAAGCGGACTCGAATTTAATGGTAAAGCTCAAGTACTTGTAACACAAGGAAAATCTTCGGTTGGTTCGTTGGTTTATAGTTTAGACGGTAAAGCCTTTTCTGAACAATTGCCTACTGCCACCGAAGCCGGCGATTATACTGTATACTACAAAGTTCTTAGCAGCAACAACTGGGAAGGCGTTGACGTGCAGTCGGTAAAAGTATCTATTGCCGCAAAACCTCAGGAGAAGCCAGATGATAATACTACTCCTGTGCTTGAAGTTGCATCAGCCAACGTAGTTAAGATTTGGAGTTTCGGCAATACAATTTTTGTGGAAAACGCCACAGAGGATGTTACTGTTTTCAATATTTCAGGTAATCAGATATTAAAAACAAAACCCAACTCCACCCATGAGGAATTGCAGATAGCTAAATCAGGAATTTATATTGTAAAATCAGGCAGCCAAATACAGAAAGTGATTATTCAATAATACTTTATAACAACAACTCTTTTACAGCTAAGGCTATAGCGTCTCGGTCTATTCCGCACACTTTGTACAAATCTTGCGGCGAACCGTGTTCAATAAATCTGTCGGGTATGCCGAGACGCTTTATTTTTGATGTATAAAAATGGTCGCATGCATATTCGCATACAGCCGAGCCAAAACCTCCTTGCAATACGTTGTCTTCTACGGTAATAATGCGTTTGTATTTTGCAAAAATACTGTCTAACAGCGTAGTATCCAAAGGTTTGATAAATCGCATATCAAAATGGGCAGGGTAGATTCCCTCTTCGTTGAGTGTTTGAATAGCAAGCTCCACTTCGTGACCTATTGTGCCAATGGATATTACCGCAATGTCCTCACCGTCGGATATTTGGCGGCCTTTGCCAATCTCCATCTCCTCAAAAGGTTTCTCCCAGTCGGGATTAAAGCCGTTGCCCCTGGGATAACGGATAGAAAAAGGACCTTTGCCGCCTAACTGTGCGGTGTAGAGCATATTGCGGAGGTCGATCTCGTCCATTGGAGCGGCGCAGGTGAGGTTAGGAATATGGCGGAGGTATGAGATGTCGAACGCACCCTGGTGAGTTGCGCCGTCGGCACCCACAAGTCCCGCACGGTCGAGGCAGAGAATCACAGGCAGACGCGGCAGACACACGTCGTGTATAATCTGGTCGTAAGCCCTCTGCATAAACGACGAGTAGATGTTGCAGTAGGGTACAAGTCCCTGAGCCGCCATTCCTGCCGAAAAAGTTACAGCGTGTTCCTCGGCAATGCCCACGTCGTACACACGGTCGGGAAATTTGTCGGCCATAATGTTGAGCGAACAGCCGGTAGGCATTGCGGGCGTTACACCCACAATCTTGCTGTTTTTGGTTGCCAGTTCGGTAACAGTTTTTCCAAAAACATCTTGATATTTAGGACCTTGTGGCTTAGCCGACGAGTTTTTCACTGTCTTGCCGGTGTCGATGTCGAACGCGGTGCTGGTGGCGTGCCATTTGGTCTGGTTCTCTTCGGCAAACTTGTAGCCTTTGCCTTTTATAGTGTTGATATGAAGGAGCTTAGGACCGGGAATATTTTTCAGGTCGTTGAGCAGTTGCGCCAGATGCACCACATCGTGACCGTCGACAGGACCGAAATATCTGAGACCCAAACCCTCAAAAAGATTGCTACGCTTCATCACCACGTATTTTATGCCGTTTTCTACCTTGGCAATAAACTGTCGAGCACTTGGCACAAGTCGGTTAAACTTGCCGAGGGCGTTCCACACATCGTTTTTTACACGGTTGTAGGTTTTAGAGGTGGTAATGTCCAAAAGATAATCGTTGAGTGCGCCACGGTTAGGGTCGATAGCCATATGGTTGTCGTTGAGGATAACCAGCAGATTGTTTTTTTGAATGCCTGCATTGTTGAGAGCCTCAAAAGCCATTCCGCCGGTCATAGCACCGTCGCCGATAACAGCAATCACGTGCTGATTGTGTCTGCCGAGTTTTTCGGAAGCCACAGCCAAGCCGAGTGCCGAGGAAATTGATGTGGAGGCGTGACCCACGGTGAATGCGTCGTACTCGCTCTCGTCGCGGTTGGGAAACGGACTCATACCGTGAAAACTGCGGAGCGTGGAAAAAATATCCTTCCTTCCGGTGAGAATCTTGTGCGGATAAGCCTGATGACCCACGTCGAACACAATCTGGTCGTAGGGGGTATTGTATACATAATGCAGAGCCACAGTGAGTTCCACCACACCGAGACCAGCCGCAAAATGCCCAGGATGTTGCGACAGCACATCGATTATAAACTTGCGCACGTCGCTGCACAATGCGGGCAGCTTGTCGATGGTAAGTTTCTTAATATCTGACGGATAGTTGATTCCGTCGAGAATTGGATATTTGCCTCTTTCTGTGTCTGAGTTATGCATCTCTTCAAAAAAATTTCGCAAATATACTATTTTTCGGATATTATGAATGAATAAGTTATTCCTAAAATTTCTTTAATTTGCATAAAAATTATTTATGTCGGTTGCCGAAATAGCCCTATTTGTCAGTCACCTCACCTTGCACACTGGGGAATGCCGTGGTCGGTGTCGGTAGAGCCGGCAAACTATTGATGATTTTTTAACTCAAATAAGTGCCTTATTATGAACTGATTTGTAGTTATATATTGTATTATTCATTTTTATTCGCTTAGATTTTTGTTTTAAAAAAAAGGGCGCATCCGTGTTTTGTAATATCCGTAACAATCGCTATATTTGCGGAAACAAACATTGAAAAGAAAGTTGTCTTGACAGATATCTTTTTTGATGCAGCTACAGGTATTGATTATAGTTATTTATTTTCAGATAGTCCTGACATTATTCGACGTGAAGTGATTAAAGGCTTAGGTAATGTAGTTAAAAATTTGTTGGATAGATTATTGAATAAAACTAAACATTTTAAATTGAATAATTTTTTAAAAAAATTAGGTTATCAGTTTTTGTATGATTTGACAGAAAATGAATTTGAAAAAATATTAGAAAAAATAGGTGTTTTATATAATAAAGATTATAATAACTATAAATATTAATTATTTTAAATATATTCATAATGAAGACAAACAAATATTCTACGATTCTTTATTGTACTATTCTTCCATTGTTCTTATCTCTTTTTTGTATGCGAACTTCGTATTATGAATATATCATTCCATTTATTATGGTAATTTCATATGTCTTATTATTTAAAGTGTTAAATTCAGATGATTTTAGCGAAAAGGAAGTTGGTAATTTATTTTATTTTTTTGTATTTTTTACAGTCCTTCTCGTTGTCCATATTTATGTAGCTAGGAAAAACACTATTTTAAATGAAGGTTATTTAGTTGCTGCGACATACAATGGAAAAACCCATACAACAGATAAACGGTCTTGTCGTTTTGTTTATGATTATAAAGATATTAACGGAGAAATGCAACGTGCATTTATAGATGTTACAGATGAAAAATACGATAATAATAAATATCCTATTCGTGATACATCTGGTATTATTAAGTCAATTCTTTATGTTACAGAAAAAGATTGTTATTTGTACAAAGATGATTATGTATCAGCAAAAGACATTGAAAAATATAAGTACCCTGTAAAAATAATTAATAAAGAAGTCGAACTTGGCAACGATTCTTACGAATACGCTAAATACGAGCGAGATATTGCATATAAATATTATGGGTTGAATATCGTACAGATTGCCACTTCGTATGATAATAATACAATTGTTTTTACAAAACTAAATGGAGAGAAAGATTTCATATCAAAAAAGAATAATTCTACAGACACATTTCTTGTGTACTCTAATATCAATCCAGAATTTTATGATGGTTGGCATATCCATTCTCATTCCACTAAAAATATCGCTAAGGTCAAAGAATCCGGCTACGGTTACCTCTTCCGTGGCAAAATCTACTCCGCCTCCGAAACCGAAAAATATTGGAATATAATAGAACAATATAAATTACGTCATTAACTTCTACTTCAAGTTCAAAAAATGACATTCTTGTTATTTGGCGAATACGAAAAAGAATACTATATTTGCGGTGGAATAAAAACGACACACTATGCCCAAGTACTTAGACCCGAAAGCAGATTTAACCTTTAAAAAGGTGTTTGGAGAGTATCCGGAACTTACAATAAGTTTCCTCAATGCTCTTTTGCCGCTCAAAGACGACGAGAAGATAACATCTGTATCTTATCTCACACCCGAAATGATGCCCGACAATCCGTTGCGCAAGTACAGCATAGTAGACGTTCGTTGCACCGATGCCAAAGGTCGTGTGTTTCTTGTGGAGATGCAAACCGTTTGGTCAGAAGAATTCAAGCAACGTGTACTCTTCAACGCCTCCAAAGCATACGTTGGACAGTTGAAAAAAGGCAAAAAATACGAACTCCTTCAACCTGTTTATTCGCTCAACCTTGTCAACGAAGTGTTTGAAAAAGACATCGATGATGCATATCACTACTATCGCCTTGTTCACGAAAAACACTCCGACCGCATAATCGACGGGCTTCATCTTGTTTTTGTGGAATTGCCCAAATTCAAGCCGCAGAACTTTTCTGACAAAAAGATGCTTGCCCTTTGGCTGCGTTTCCTCACCGAAATAGATGAACAAGTAACCGAAGTTGACCCCGAACTCCTTGCCGACAAAGACATTAACCAAGCCCTTGAACTTGTAGAAATTTCAGCCTTCGACGAAGGGCAGTTAGAAGCCTACGAACGTTTTTGGGATGGCGTTCGCGTAGAAAAAGCACTACAAGACGATCATGCTAAAATCATCAAACAAGCGAAAGAATTAGTAGGTCAAGCCGAAGAAAAAGGCCGTGCGGAAGGCATTGCCGAAGGAAAAGCCCAAGGCGCTCAATCCGAAAAATTTGACACCGCCAAGCGTATGAAAGCCGATGGTTTGCCCCTTGATGTAATTTCTAAATACACTCAGTTACCCCCCGACGAAATCGCAAAGTTGTAGACCGATAATAAATTCGCTTGTATTCGTTTCCATTCGCTTTTATTTTTGTTTAAAGAAAAATAGCCTCCGCCGCCCGGCGGGGTCGCGCGCGTCAAATAAGAATACCATTCGTGTTTCTTGGAGAATACAAAATAAAGTCCTATATTTGTGGAGAATAAAAGATACGACTATTTAATTCACATTGGCTATTCTGTATTTGTTTTTTAAAAAGCTCAGTATAAATAAACTCCTCCACTTGGTAATGCGCCAATTATCAATTGGTTGGTCGTATATTTTTAATCGGTTGACAATGTGGGGCAGTCCGTGGTCGTTTTCTATTGAACCATCTAATGTGTGCAACCTCCGTTGTCGAGAGTGCTTTACCGGCCTTGGTTTATCGAAACGAAAACCGCATTTTATATCAGAAGAAGATTTTTCATTGACTATCAATCAAATAAAGCACACGGCATTGAACCTTTTTCTATATTTTCAGGGTGAACCATATCTTAATCCGCTGTTTACAAGGCTGATAGAAATAGCACATAAGAATAAAATCTTTACCGTTACATCGTCGAACGGACATCTTATTAGCACCAACAACGCCGAAAAAACTGTTATAGCCGGTTTAGACAAAATAATTATCCCTTTAGACGGCTATAATCAAGAATCTTATTCTGCGTATCGCAATGGCGGAAGTTTTGCTTCGGCTATTAATGCTATCAAGATGATTAGCAATGCAAAAAAACATCTCAAAAAGCGAAATCCAATTATTGAAGTTCAGTGCCTCGCATCCAAGATTACCGAAAACCATTTAAAAGAAATCAAGCGTATTGCCATAGAGTGCGGGGCTGATAAGTTTTGCGTAAAGACAATGCAGATAGAAACCGACGAAGGATTTGAAAAGTTTCTGCCCACGAACCAACGCCTTTCGCGTTACACCAAGGATAACGAATTGAAACACAAGGTCAAATTCTGCCGACGGATTTTTCAATCTGTGGTAATAACCTCAGAGTTAGACGTTTTGCCGTGCTGCTACGACAAAGACGCCGGGCATATTCTTGGCAATTTGCATCAAGCGTCATTGCACGATATTATTCATTCTTCTAAGGCTAAAGAATTGTACAATAGAATTTTGTATTCATTACCACATTTAAAAATGTGTAAAAATTGTGGAGGTTGATGTTGTAGTTTGCAGTTTTTTTGTATATTTGGCGAAACTAAATTGACATAGAACCCAAACACAATGCGCTATTGGCAAGTACATACCATTTTTTTGAAATCATTTTTGATGGTGGCGTTGCTGTTGCTGCCTATGCTTGCCTCGGCGCAGATACACAGCTTTATACGTCATTATGGACGCAACAGCGGCATCTCGGGACAAACCTGGGACATCTACGCCGGTGAAAACGGCTTTGTGTTTTTTGCCAACGGCGAAAGTATGCTGCTCTACCGCAACGGCGTGGTTACTCCGCAAGTGTACAAGACCGAAGTGCGCAGCGTGTATGCTCCCTCAAAAAACGGTAGGATATTTATCGGCGGCATCAACGAGTTCGGCTTTTTCGACATTCAAGCCAATGGCACAATGAGTTACACCAGCCTTAGCGATTCGCTCGCCGACGGCATACGCAACACCTTCGGCAATGTGTGGCACACCTACGGCATCGACCAGAATGTATATTTCGTTTCCGACAACTTTGTGTTCAAATACAACGGACACTCTACCGAAACCTACGACCCTCACGCGCATATCGAGGCGGCGTCGGTGGTTGACGGAGTGCTTTATATCTCAGCCAACGGCATCAAGTATATCCACGGCAACACCCTTAAGGATTTTCAGAACATAGAGCCGCTTACGGGCAAAAACATACACGGATTTGCCTCTTACAACGGCGGAGTGCTGGCTGTGAGCGAAGACAGCGGCATCTTTTTCTGCGACGGCAAAAGCTGCGAACCCTTTGAGACCGATGCCGACAGGTTTTTGAAAAAATCTGGCGTGTTTTGCGTTGCCGACAATGGCGACGAGCTTGCCATAGGCACGGTGAAGGGCGGAATTGCGGTAATATCCAAAACCGACCGTTCTGCCGAGATCATCTCCGAAACCGAAGGACTGGGCAACAACACTGTGATTTCGCTCTCGTATCAAAACGGCAAGACCCTTTGGGCGGGACTCGACAACTCTATCGACGAGATTATGCTTCATTCGGGATTGAAAAGCTTTTCGCCTCCTGGTCTCGAAGGTGCGGGCTACGATGCCGCCATCAGAGAACAGACACTTTACCTTGCCACCAACCGAGGTGTCTTTTATACACAGTTGCCGCTCAGCAATTCGCCGTTGCAGACTCTGGACGGTCTCACAGGTCAGGCGTGGAAGTTTTACAATGCCTTCGGACAGCTCTTCTGCCTGCACGACAAGGGACTTTTCTCGCTCGAAAACGGCAAAGCCAAAAACATCAGCGGCATACGTGGATTCTGGGGTATTGTGCAGGTGTCAGACTCTGTGGTGCTTACCGGCACATACTCTGAACTTTACGCCATCAAGAAACGTGGCAACGAATATCTATTTTTTCAGCAGAATGTGAGCGGATCGTTTGCCGATATGGCTTTCGACGGACACTATGTTTGGCTGCACAGCAACAGCACCGAGGTGGTGTTCCGTGGCGTTTACAATCATTTGAGCGACAGGATTGACAGCGTGATGAACTTTGACCCGTCGTTGGGACTGCCTGCCGACAAGAACCTGCGTATGGAGTGCTTTGCTGGCAACGTGTATGCCGTGTCGCAAAAAGGGTCGGTGGTGTATAATGCTGCCACACAGCGTTTTGAACCTACCGAAAATATTGGTATGCTCAATGCCAAAGACGGTTTTGCGGCGGTGTCAAGCCGAGAAAAATCGTGGGCGGGACTATCACAAAACAGTCTGCAGCTGATGTTTGGCGGACGCAGCAATGTCTTTTATTTCGACGCCAACATCATCTATCCCTCCACCAAGGCGTGCAGCCCGTTCTTTATCAACGACTCGCTGCTGCTTGTGCCCAACTTCAACGGATTCTCCATAGCATGCGCCGCCAGTTGCGCCGATTATCGCGACCAGACCGGCTCTATCATCAACAACGTGTCGCTTGCCGACGGCTCTATCATCTGGCAGAGCAATGTGGCTGGACGCAAGTTCATTCCCAAAATACCTTACAACCAGGCAAGTATCAAGTTCAACTTTGTGGACCGCAACAGTCAGGCAATGTACCGCTACCGCCTGGGCAGCGCACCGCTGAGTCCGCCCGCCACCACTTTTGTAAAGGAGTTCACTTCGCTGCGCGAGGGTTCGTATGTATTCTATGTGATGAAGACCGAACCCGACGGCAGAATTGCCGGCGAGGAGAGCTTTGAGTTTGTGATACTTCCGCCGTGGTACCGAACATTCTGGGCATACGCCTTTTATGTGGTGATATTGTTCTTGGCAGTGTTTGTCACCGTTAAGATTATACAGCGGCGGCTGCGTGCCGAAAAAGAGCAGATTATCAGCAAGGCGCAGGAAGATATGCAGCAGCTTGAGCGTCAGCATCTGCAGCAGCAGTTGCAAAACGACCTTGAGCACAAGACCAACGAGCTTTCCGACATGGCTCTGCTCCTGGCGGGCAAAAACGAGATTCTCGGCTCTATCAAAAACGACATCACCGAGATATACAAAGAGCCCAACCTGCCGCCGCTGCTCAAATCAAAACTATCGATACTGTCGTCGAAAATTGACGGCAACATTCAGAACGACAATCTGATAGACCGTTTTGAGGAGCAGTTCAACCTGCTGCACAACAACTTTATCAAAAAACTGAAAACCGTTCACCCGGGACTGTCACGCAACGACTATATGCTATGCGCCTATATACGTATGGGATTCAGCACCAAAGAGATAGCGCAAATGCTGAATATGAGCGTGCGTGGCGTGGAGAGCATCAAATACCGTTTTAAGAAGAAAATCAACATCGAAACCGACATTGGCGACTACCTGCAGAAGATAGAGACTGACAAATAAATAAAGGGCGCGGCAGAAATCACTTCTATCGCGCCCTGAAATCAATAAACTGCTTACAAATTACTTGTGTTGGAAAAAAATAAAAAAATAACTGAATTATTATAAACTTTATGAGACCAATTTTATGAGTTTGCCGAAAATCTTTTCGATGTTATGTTGTACTACTTGCTGCTGACAGCCAAGCGGTTGATGTTTAATCGTCCTGAGTTGACGCTGATGCGGATAACAGCGTCGCGGTTTTCGTCGGATGTGATTTTTACCTTGGCGTTGAGCCAGTTGTCGCCATTAGACGGAAGTGCTGCCGTAAAGGATTCGTTGCCATCTACTTGCACCACAAATTCAGATTCGCGGTTGGCTGTGTAGCGAATGTTGAGATAATTGTCGCCCTTGGTAAGTTTTACTTTGTATTCGGCGAATTTGCCCTTGTTGAAACCCGAAATCATAAGAATTCCGTTCGAAGGGTCGGTGCTAACTGATATTTCAATATCGTTGCTGCAAGCGCGGTAATGCTCTGCAGGAAACCATTTGCCCTGAGGATAAACCAAATCGCTGTCAAACGACGACATATTGAAATATATAAGTCCCAAATCGGTAATGTACTGATTGTAAACCAATCCGATAAAAGGATATTTGGTGGGAGGTTGCGAATAATCAAACATAAACCAAGCGTAGCGACCTATGCCCGGAGTTTGCTCAAAGGCGTTGACCATTTTTGCCAAAAATGCTTGTTGACCTTCAGCAGTAGAAGGTTGCTCGTTTTCCCATGCTGCAAATTCTGTAATCCAAACAGGTTTGTTGTATTTTTCAAATTTCTTAGCAAAGTCGAGTTGTGCACCATTGTTTGACATGTAGCAGTGCGCAGCCGTTGCCGATATATCATTGAGGTTGATTCCGTCGATAGAATAAAATTCATCAAGCCATTTCCACGGGTCGGAATATCCTGCCAAGGTGCCGTAGTTCATTGCCGGCGACACTGTTTCAAGTTCGTTGTTTTTTGCAAAACTGATAAAGTTGGGCCATGTTTGCGCCGTTTGAGTGGGAGTTTCGTTGCATTGGTCGGTGAGGTTGGGCTCGTTGTAGCCGAGAATATGCTTTGTGTTGGGATGAGCTTGTACAAATTGGGCAATATCGTTGTAGTTGGCTTTGCTATTCCACGCCATTGGTACAAATTCTACGCCGCTTTGGTCGAAAGCGTCAGCTACAGCATTGTCGCACGAGCCAGACCAGTTGTATGCCCATGATATGGTGTTGCCCACTTTGAACGCCATGGCGGCTGTTATGCGGTTGAATCCGATGCCGCGTTTTGCCGATTTGTGTTGAAAGATATACTCTGTGCTGTCGCCCGACAGAGCAGTGCCGTTGTCAGGATTGGTCAACGACTGTTCGTCGGTGGGCTGTTCGTTGGGGGTAGCATCATCGTCGCTGCTGCATGCTCCCATCGTCATTGCCGCCAGTATAAGAGTGATACCAAATATTGATTTCTTCATGATTATAATATTATGCAGGTTTTGAGAAAAAAAGGCGCAATGTATTGTTTGATTAATAATTGCGCCTTAAGAACGGTTGCTGATGAAACTGACAAACTAATTGCTTATTTCTTCTTGTAGATAAAGATCGCGTCCATATCCACTGTAGCACCTACGAAACCGCCGTAGCAGGGGAAGTTGATTCCTTTGCTGCCGTCGAAGTTGATGAGTTCAACACCGGCGTCGATCATGTCGGCAATTGAGAATTCAAACTCTTTCCATTCTCCATTGGTGTTGAGGTCAAACTTGTTGCCGTAGAGGTCAACGCTTTCTTTGGTGATTTTGTATTCAGGACCACCTATTTGGGGATTTTGGAACGCCATATACCAGTCGTCGCACGATTTGTTGCAACGTAAAGAGATGTGGAGTGTGTACGACTCGTCGATTTGAGAATAGTCAAACGGAGTGAGTCTGCACCATCCGCCACCGCACCATCCGCCGTTGTTGATAGAGGTGATGCCGCCTTCGGTATCGTTGCCAAAGCAGTCTTTGCCGGTAAGTTTGCCTACTGTATAGGTGTTTTCCCAAACGTAGAATTTTGTGTTAACATCGTCAACGTCGAGTCTTTCCTTAATCTTGTTTTGTGTTTCCAAGTAAGCATAAGCATCAGCGTTGAGACGGATAATAAAATAGTTGCTTCCGTTGAGACAATCCACCTTTGAGTAATCTGCAATTACAGGAGGAGGTGTAACAATGGGGTTGTCGGTGGGGTTGTTGGTGGTTCCGCCGCCGGTGTTGGTAGTGCCGCCACCGGTATTGTTGCCGCCATTTTCAGCAACTTGATCGATGGGGGTTTGGTCTTCGATTACAGCTTCTGGTTCATCGCTGTCGTCTTTGCTGCACGATACCAACATTGCTGAACTTGTCAGCACGGCGGCAGCCATCATTGCGTTAATAAAGAATCTTTTCATGTTATTTAAGTTTTTTAGTAAAATAATAAGATAAAATGTAACTTTTTTGGTTAAAAATTTAAAAACACTATAAAATTATTTCTTCTGGAATACTCTCACATAATCCACCTGCATAGTGGTGGGTAGGTCGTTGTCGTTGATACCTTTGTATCCGCCCCAGTCGCCACCCCAAGCAAGGTTGAGTATGATGTAGTATGGCTTGTCGTAAGGATAGTTTTTTACTGTGCCGTCGGATGAGTAGGAGAGCTGCACCTTACCGTCAACGTAGGTGGTGATTTTCTCCTTGGTCCATTCTATGGCGTATGTGTGGAAACCATCTTCAGCTCCATTGCAGAGCATTTCGTGAGTTACCTGGTTGCCCAGAGTGTGCACGTGTCCTTCGGCGTGAAGGCTCGACGACACATAGTTGGGATTGGCTCCAACCTCTTCCATTATGTCGATTTCGCCGCATTTGGGCCAGCCTTCGTTAGCCCAGTCAACGTTTACGGGCATCATCCAAAACGCCGGCCAAGTGCCTTTGCCTTTGGGAAGCTTGATAGAAGCCTCGATGTATCCGTATTGCCAGCCTTCGTTTACGTGAGCGTAAATTCTTCCGCTGTACACCTTTCCGTCGTTACCCTTAAAACAGTTGATATTAAGGATTCCGTTGTTGGTTTCAACAGTGTTTTTACCATCGATTTCGCCTTTGCGGTAATTCTGCAGCTCGTTGTTTACCCAGCCTGAGTTTTGCACCTCGTAGGTCCAGTCGTTTGATAGCGACTCACTGTCAAATTCATCGTGCCAAACTAGCTTGTAGCCTTCGGGCGCGGTGATTTCGCCGCTGTTGAAGCTTGCCTCGTCGTATCCCTGAACTATTTGAAAGTCGAAGGATGTTTTGCCGCCGAGAAAGTTGAGTATCGCCGTGCGTTTATCTGCCGAGGTGTTTTTGGAGATGGTAGCCTTAATTTTGGTTTCGCCCTTGATGCCGCCTTTGCGGTCAACTGTGCAGAAATCAGATTTTGAGGTCACGCTCCAGTCGCCGTCGGCATTGACGGTGAGTTCCAATACTCCGCCCTCGAAATCTATGGTTGCGTTTTCGGGTGCTACCGAGATGTTTACTCTTTTTTCGGGTACGGGGGTGTCGTCGTCTTTGTCGCTACAGCCACCAAAGGCCAGCAGCGTTAGCACTAATAATGTAAGATTCATCGCTTTCATGGGTGTTATTGATTTAATATGTTGTTATTTCGACTTTTGAATTGCTATGTCGAAGATTTCAACGGTGCAGTTGGCAGGGTTGCCGCCAAAGTCTAACAGAATGGTTAATCCGCCTTTCTGAACACCGCTACCGTCGTCGAAATCACCTTCGCGCTGAGTAATTTCCATAGCGTTTTCTGAAGAAATACCGTTTACAACAAATTCTGTAACTTCGCCTGCGTCAATATCCTTGCGAATTCCTTCATTTGTGAAGTTGGCATTCTTTTCGTCTACCGACACTACTTTGAATGTGGCTTGAGGAATGTCTTTGTCGGATTTTACCTTTACGCGGATGTCGTATTTTTGACCGGCTTCGGTAAGGTATTGGCTTATAAGTCTGAACTGAGCTTTCCACTGTCCGTCGCTGGCGTTGGTGTAATGGATTGTGTAGTTGTAGCCTTCGGGGGTAATAGTCCAGTCGCCCATTTCGCCCCAGCCGGCATCGCCGTGATATGTGGCTGTTTTCCAAGATGATGCTACATCGTCGAGAATGTCGCCATCAGGATTTTCTTCAAATACTGCTACAGGTTCGGGTTTTTCTTCAGGAATTTCGCCGTCGTATTCTGCTAAAACAATGTCGTAGATAAATACATTGAATTCTTCAGGCTGACCTCCAAAGTCGAACACAAGGTTTAATTTGGCAGCGTCTACACCTTTGGCTATTATTTCAAAGGTTTCGGGCTTGTTTGCTTTGAGTTTGTATTTGCCTTCGTTAGCAAAAATGAAGTTTTTGTCGTCGGCATCATCGGTAAGTTTTATAGTTACGTTGTCGTGTTTAGCGTTTGCCACCATTGATACACGGAAAAGGTAGTTTTTGTCGGCAGACGAGCTTATATTGCTGTGTAGGTGCACTTGTGTTTGCCATTTTTCTTGGTTTGCCGTAGGAGCGTCTACAGTAAATATTTCTTTGTTTTGAGATATCGACAATTGATCTGTTATATCTGTCCAGTCGCCTGTGGTAGCGTAGTATTTAGTAATTTCTACTTCGTTGGTCCAAAGGTTGGTGCCGTCGAACTTTTTACGCTCGCCAAAATCGAGGAACGATTGATCAAAAGAGAATTCTTTTACAATGCTGCCGTCGCAAATGCCGTGATGGTTGTACATCTTGATTTCAACCGAATAGTCGCCTGCAAGAGGAAATTGCTTGATGAATCCGTTTACTGTGCTTTGGGTTCCGTCGTCGAAATACCAAATTGGCGTGCATTGCGAATTGAGCAGGTTGAAAACCACCTTGTTAGAGTCGAGCATTGTAAGCTCCACATTGATGTCTGATGCCGTGGGTCTTGCGGCGGGATTGATGTCGCTGTATTCTTCTTGACATCCGTACAATGCCACTGTAGAAGCGGCTATTGCTAAATATTTTATTATCGTTTTCATAATATTCTCTTTTTATGATTAGTTATTAAAACCCTTTTCGTTTTAGCAGAAAAGAAAAGGGTGAAACAAAACAAACAATTTTAGTAGCCGGGGTTTTGTTTAAGATTTTCGTCGGCTGAAAGGTCTTCTTGCGGAATGGGCAAATATTTGTTGCGTGCGGTGTACGAACCGTTTTGTGCCAATTGTTCAGATGTATAAGTGTATAAACCTGAATTGTCGTTGGCTGCGCCTACAAGTATTTCGGTGGCGCTGATTCCGTCTTCTCCGTCGTTTCTTACCACGATGAAGAAACGTTTGCCTTCGCCTACAAACTCTCTTGCTGCCTCTTCTACGATATCGGATAAAGAGCTGCCGGTGTAAGAGCCACCGCGAGCAGCTCTAAGAGTGGATAGATATTCGTCGGCTTTGCCGTTGCCAAGTTTTGCGCAAAGTTCTGCTGCGTTGAGGTATGCTTCGGCAGCACGATACACTCTGCGGTTGTCGCCATACGAAAGGTTGGGGTCGCCATCTTTTGAAAGGTTTTCGGCGCGGGGAGCGTATTTGGCATTGTAGAGGAATGTGCACTGATAACGTCCTGAAGTGGCTTTGCCGCGTGCATCGATGATTGAAGCGTCTCTACGTTGGTCGCCATCGGCAAACAAATCCCAAACAGATTCTTTGATAGGACCGAAGCCCCATCCCGCATTGCAAACGCCGTCAACTGCCTCGGCAGGACCTAAAAACGCAGGTAATACTGTGCCGGCTGCCGCACGGTCGTTGTCGCCCCAGTCGCGACCAGGTATCTTTTGATAGTTGATTTCAAAGATGCTTTCGCTGCACCATTCACCGGCTTCGGTAAAGATTTTGGAGTAGTCGTCTACCAAGGGATATTCGGCAATAACGTCGTTCATATATTCAAGTGCAGTGGCGTATCTGCTTTTATCTTTTTGATAGAGAACGTAGTCGGTATAAAGCATTTTGGCAACAGCCTTGGTGGTGTGACCTTCTTCGCCCGACTTTTGTGTAGAGGGGAATGTGGGTTCGTTGATGGCGAGTTCAAGATATTTGATTATCAGAGCGTATGATTCCTCCGGAGCAAGCTGTTTGGCTGAATAGCCGTTGTCTACCGAAGGCGAAGGAAATTCTTCGTTGCCTTCGTAGTAAGGAATATTGCCCCAGAATTTCCAGAGAATATTGTAGTAATATGCTCTCAGTGTGTAAATTTCGGCAACGAGGCGGTTTTTGTTATCGCCATTGTAATTTTCGAGATATGAAAGACAGTCGTTGCAACGTTTTACGCCCGAATAGCAGTCGTCCCAGAGACTTACAGGTGTATTGTTGGCATCAGCCGACCAGTTGCCTATTTTTTGCAAAGCAGGTTGGTCGGTAGAGTTGCTGCCGCCTACAAATACTTGGTCTGACAGGATGTCGGCAACGAAAACAGGGTCGGCATAAGAGCAATCTTTGTGACCGTTGTAGTCAAACCAGTGGAGAGGTGCGTATGCAGCTGTAACGCTTGACTGCATCTTGTCCGGGTCGGAAAAATATTCTTCCAAGGTCAACTGTGTGGGATTTTCTACCTCTAAAAAATCCTCCGAGCATGCACTCAGTCCAATTGTAGCGAGTGCCAATGCCATTGCTGAAAGTTTTATATTGTTTTTCATAGTATTTCAATTTAAAAATTTGAATTCCAATTATGCATTGTGCATTATGCATTAAAAACTAACATTAACACCAAAGGTTAGAGTGCGAGCCTGAGGATAGATACCTTTGTCGATGCCTATTGCTGTGGTGCTTTGACCAATTTCGGGGTCGAAACCTTCGTATTTGGTGAGAGTGAACAAGTTTTGACAAGAAACAAATACTCTTGCTTTTGTGATAAATGCTTTAGAAGTTAAAGTATTGGGAAGAGTGTAGCCGAGTTCGATGTTTCTCAGGCGGAGATAAGAACCGTCTTTTACAAAGAAGTCAGACGAGTGTTTGTTGTATGCTGTTTCGTCGAAGATGGGCACTGTGTTAGAAGTGCCTTCACCGGTCCAACGGTCTAACATATAGGCGGGAAGGTTAATGTATTTGATATCGTTGCGACGGGTGGCATCGTATACATCAGCGCCAAGCACGCCTTGGAATTGTGCTGTGAAATCAAAACCTTTGTAATCTGCAGTGAGCGAGAAACCATAAGTCCAGTCGGGCATTCCTTTGCCGATTTTGGTGTTGTCGCCTTCGTCGTTGATATATCCGTCGCCATTTTGGTCAACAAAAATCAAGTCGCCGGGTTTGGGAGTGTAGGATTGATCCTCGTTGCCGTATTTTAAGTTGGCGGCTTCTACTTCTGCCATATTTTGGAATACTCCTGCTGTTTGGTATCCGTAGAAGTAAGGATAAGGTTCGCCGTTTTTGCAGTGAGCAATTACTCCGAATCCTGCAGCCGACATGCTTTCAAGGTCGTTTTCGCCGCTTTCGGTACCGTAGTCTACGAGTTTGTTTTTAAGGTAAGCTGCGTTGGCTGCAAATCTGAAGTTGATATCTTTGATTTTCCAGCGGTACGAAAGGTCAAATTCCCAACCTTGGTTTTCCATCTTACCGATATTGCCGGTGGGTTTAGACTCGCCTACGTAGGTTACGATGGGCTGAGTTTGCAACATGCCGTCGGTGATTTTCTTGTACCAGTCGATGCTGATCGACAAAGCCGAGTTGAAAAAGTCCATATCGATACCGGCATCGTGTTGAATGTTTTCTTCCCATCTAATAGAGTAGTTGGGAATACCTGATGCTTTGGCACCTGTTGATATTTCACTACCTTCGAGTCCGAATAAATAATTGTTGATACCTCCGGTTGTGGTGTTTACCATATAGGCAAATGCGCCGATGTTTTCGTTACCGTTTTTGCCCCAAGAATAGCGGAGTTTTGTGTTGTTCCACCAGCGAGGACGATTTTCGAGGAATGATTCACGTGTAATATTCCAACCTACAGAAAATGAGGGGAATGTGGCGTAGTGGTTGTTGGGTCCAAAGTTTGAACTACCGTCGCGGCGTACTGTAGCCTGAAACATATAGCGGCTCTTGTAGTCGTAGCTTACACGTGCAAAGAGCGAAGCAAGTGTGTGGTCGGCATTGTCGGCACCCCAACCGTCGCGTTCGTTGGCGTTGGTAGAGCTACCTGTGGTAAAGTTGGGATAAAGACGATCGTAATCTATTGCAACTAAGTATTTAGAGGTTGCACCGAGATATGCGCCGGTGTTTTTCTTAGCCGACTGACCAAGTAATATTTGGAATGTGTGTCCGCTAACGGTTTTGTCGTAGCTCAAAGTGTTTTCAACCTGCCATGTGAGACCTTTGTTCCAGCTCATGGTTGCGTCCGAAACAGAAGGTTTTTCCATAGTGTTGATGTAGTGAGGAATTGTTGCACTACGATTGCCCCAGAACGACATGTCTGAACCAAAAGAAGATTTGAATTTGAGATTGTCCCAAATGGTTACCTCAGCAAAGAAATTGCTAACAAATTTATCGCTCCAGTTGCCGGGATCGGGCAATGATAAGAATGCCATTGGGTTTTTCAACTCTTGGAGTTTTTCACCTTGGTAATAGTCAACCAAAGAATAAAGGTTTCCGTCTTTGTCGGTGATAAGCCACGGGTCGCCGGCGTGAGCAGCTCTGTCGGCTTCGGGATCCAAAGAGTAAACTGGCATAAGCGGCGGGTTCATAAGAGCCGAGCCAAGGGGAGAACCAAACTCAGAGTTGGTTTCGATACCTTTAGAATTAATATGTGTGTAGGCAATGTTGATTCCAACGGTGAGATTGCTCAGCCAATTGCGATCTTTGGAGTCAACAAGAGTAAAAATGTTGTTGGTGCGGAAATTGAATCTTTCGTAGTTGGAACGGTCGTAGTCGCCACCGATGATACCTTCTTGATTATAGTATCCGGCAGAGAAATAGTAGTTAACTCTTTCGTTGGCCCCCGAAACGCTCAATTGATGGCTTTGAACGGGAGCATTGTAGTTCCAAAGACGACGTTGCCAGTCGGTGTCGATGCCGCTTGCTTTAATTTGCTCAATGTCGAAAGTAGGTGCGTAACCCGAATTAACTTGATATTCGTTCCAAAGAGTGGCGTATTCTACTGCGTTGAGTACTTCGCGAGTTTTGGTTGTGTTTTGGAAACCTTGGCTGAAATCGTAGGTTACAACCGGTTTGCCGGTTTTACCTTTTTTAGTAGTAACAATGATAACACCGTTGGCAGCACGTGCACCGTATACAGCACCCGAAGCTGCGTCTTTGAGCACTTCAATCGACTGAATGTCGCTGGGAGCAAGATAGTCGATACCGCCGTCGATAGGCATACCGTCTACGATGTAGAGCGGGTCGGAATTGTTGGTAGTGCCCACACCTCTAATTCTTACCTGCGAGCTGGCACCGGGCTGACCGGATGTTGCAGTAACGGTAACACCCGAAGCAGCACCTCTTAAAGCATTGTCAACGCGTGTGGTGGTGCCGGCAATATCATCGGAGTTGATACCCGAAATGGCAGCTGTTACTACGCTCTTTTTCTGAACGCCGTAACCGATGACTACGATTTCGTCGAGACCGATGTTGTCTTCTTCGAGCACGAAGTTGAGGTTGCCTCCGCCTTGGGGAACTGTCTGCTGCATAGTAACGAAACCTACATACGATGCAGTAAGCACTGCGCCCTCGCTACACATTATAGTATAGTTGCCGTCGAGGTCGGAAATTGTACCGTTGGTAGTACCTTGTTCGGCGATTGTGACGCCAAGCAGGGGTTCTCCGTCGGTCTTCGACACTACCTTGCCTCTGACACTTACCCTGCTCTCTTGTGCAAAAGCGGACATTGCCGTAATGCACACAATTGAAATCAATGTTAGTAGTCTTTTCATATTTTTTAAGTATTAAAAGTAAAACGTGCGTTTGTTGAAAATTTTTTTTCTCTTTCGAGATGTGCAAACTTAGATTCTTTTACGGGCGAAGACAAATTTTTGCGCTTTCTAAACTACTGCAAATACGAAAAATAACTACTGCAAATATACGTCAATGTCTGCGAGAGATACTTTGTCGGCAACCTTTGCTCTACTGCAAAAAGTACCCTTCCGCCGTAGTTTTGCAGTAATGTTTTTGCCCTTTTGCAGTAGCCAAAAATCAATTATTATGTTTCAAAAACCGCCCTTTATGCGTAAGTTTGTGCAAGAAAAACTAAACAATTTGTGTAACCCAAAAATATCAGAGTTATGATTAAAGACATTATTAAACTTTTGCCAGCAGCCGCCGTTGTTTTGGCGGGATGCAGCAACCCAAAAACACAGTCGTCGTGTTCCGACGAAGATCGTTTTGTGGATAGCGTAGTAAATTCGCTCACCATTGAACAAAAAATCGGTCAACTTAACCAAATTTCGGCAAGCGGAGTAGAAGAAATGGAGAAACTTGCTGCTCAAGGACTTCTTGGTAGCATTCTCAATGAGTCGAACCTCGACAATCTGCATCGTATACAAAAAGCCGCTATCGACAATGCACCGCACATTCCCATTTTGATTTCGCGCGATGTGATTCACGGCTACAAGACAATTTTCCCCATTCCGCTCGGACAAGCAGCCAGTTTCGACCCCGAACTTGTACGCCACGGCAGCGAGATTTCTGCTCTCGAAGCCGCCTCTGACGGTATCAGATGGACATTCTCGCCTATGCTCGACATTGCCCGCGACCCACGTTGGGGACGTATTGCCGAGGGCTACGGTGAAGATCCATATCTCACTTCGGTGATGGGCGCAGCCGCCGTTAAAGGCTATCAGGGCGACGACCTTAAAAATCCGCAGTCGATAGCCGCTTGTGCCAAGCACTTTGTAGGTTACGGTGCTGCTACAGGTGGTAGAGACTACAATTCTACATTTATACCTATGCGTTTGTTGCGCAATGTGTATCTTCCGCCTTTTCGTGCAGCTGCCAATGCCGGTTGCGCCACTTATATGAGCTCGTTCAACGACAACGACGGAGTACCCTCTACTGGCAACAAGCTTATTCTCACCGATATACTACGCAACGAGTGGGGATTCGACGGCTTTGTGGTTTCTGACTGGTTCTCTATAGGCGAAATGATCAACCACGGATTTGCTGCCGATATGAAAGACGCTGCCGCTAAAGCCATCAACGCGGGTCTCGACATGGATATGGTGGCAAACGCATACGTTGATCATCTTCAGGACCTTGTAAAAGAAGGCAAGGTAAAAGAATCTAAGATAACCGAGGCTTGCAAAAACATTGTAAGAATCAAATACCGTCTCGGACTTTTTGAAAATCCTTATCCCACTATTCCTCAGAGCGTAAAATATGCTGGCGAACATCTTGTGGCTGCCCTCAAGACAGCTGAGGAGTCGGCAGTGATGCTCAAAAACAACGGCGCGCTGCCTCTCAAAAACGCAAAGAAAATACTTCTCTGCGGACCTATGGCAGATGCTCCTCACGACCAACTTGGCACTTGGGTGTTTGACGGTGAAAAAGAACACACTGTAACACCTTTGGCAGCATTCAAACAATCTGAATACGATGTTACATACATTCCCGGTCTTACCTATTCGCGCGACAACAACACATCTAAATTTGCCGAAGTGGTACGTGCTGCCAAGTCGGCCGACGCTGTTATATTCGTAGGCGGCGAGGAGTCGATACTCAGCGGCGAGGCTCACTGCCTCAGCAACCTCAACCTCCAAGGCGCGCAGTCGGCACTGCTTGCCGCATTAAAGCAGGCTGGCAAACCTGTGATTTCGGTCATTATGGCAGGACGTCCGCTCACCATCACCGACGACCTCAAAAACTGCGACGCCGTGCTCTATATGTTCCATCCTGGCACAATGGGCGGCGAGGCACTTGTCAACCTGGTTTCGGGCAAGGTTTCTCCTTCGGGCAAGACTCCTGTAAGTTTCCCCAAAAATGCGGGACAGATACCTGTGTACTACAATCAGAACAACACCGGCCGTCCTGCTTCTGGTCACGAGATTCTCTTAGACGACATACCCGCCGAGGCTGGTCAGACATCGCTCGGATGCACATCTTATATGCTCGACACCGGTTTCGGACCTCTGTTTGATTTCGGCTATGGATTGAGCTACACCGAGTTCGCATTCTCCGACTTCAAAATCAACCAGACCGAGTTCACCTCCGACAACGATATTATAGAGGTGTCGTTCACATTGAAAAACACCGGCAGCTACGACGGCGCCGAAGTGGCTCAGGTATACGTGCGCGACCTTGTGGGCAGCATCACACGTCCTATCAAAGAACTGAAAGGATTCAAAAAAGTGTTCTTGCAAAAAGGCGGTAGCGAGAGTGTAGAAATATCAATTCCTGTGTCGCAACTCAAATTTTATGGTCTCAACGATGTAGAAGTGCTCGAAAAAGGTTCGTTTGATATTTGGGTGGCCACATCAAGCGCCAACAAGGATATAAAATGGAAAACTACAATTGAGGTAAAATAAATTTTTTTGTTATTAATAAAAATACTTACCTTTGCGGCAAACTACGACACCCGAAATGCGGAACGGAATTCGGCAGTAGGGTGTCTTAAACTTATCGAAAAATGGGATGGTTTAATCGTTTACAACAAGGTATCAATACTGAAACCAAAGACAAAAAGGAAATTAAAGAAGGCCTGTGGTATAAATGTCCACAGTGCAAAAAAATTATTACCACCGACGATCATCAAGAGAATCTCGGCGTGTGTCCCGATTGCGGATATCACGAGCGTATCTCTACCGAGGCGTATTTCAATATGCTTTTCGACGATGCTCAATACACCGAACTCTTCGGCAATATCAAGAGTGGCGACCCGCTCCACTTTACCGACCGTAAAAAATACACCGACCGCATAGAGCAAGCTATCAAGTCTACCAACTTGCACGATGCAATTACCGCCGCCACTGGCAAAATTGAAGGTCGCGATGTGGTAATCGACTGTATGAACTTTGAGTTTATCGGCGGTTCAATGGGTTCGGTAGTGGGCGAAAAAATTGCCCGCAGTGTTGACTACTGTATCAAAAACGGTTTTCCGCTTGTTATCATGAGCCGAAGCGGTGGCGCACGTATGATGGAAGGTGCGTTTTCGCTTATGCAGATGGCTAAAACCTCTGCCAAACTTACTCAATTGAGCGAAGCCAAATTGCCTTATATCTCGGTAATGCTCAACCCCACCACCGGCGGAGTTTCGGCATCGTTTGCAATGCTTGGCGACATTAATATGGCAGAGCCGGGCGCGTTGATTGGTTTCGCAGGTCCGCGAGTTATCCGCGAGTTTACCGGCAAAGACCTTCCCGAAGGTTTCCAGAGTAGCGAATTCCTTTTGGAGCACGGTTTTCTCGATTACATTGTGCAGCGCAAAGAAATGAAGAGCACACTCTCACGCCTTATCAAAATGATGATGTAATCTGCTAACATAGCATAAAAAAAGGGATGTCCAACGCGGACATCCCTTTTTTATTAAAACATCATAAATATCTTGTGCTTAGAAACTGATGTCGATGCCGGCACCTATTACGTAGTTGGTACGGCTGTAGGTTGTAACCGACACATCGGGAACGGTTTTGGTGTAATCTTCGTAAACTGTTCTGAAATATGCGACGTTGAGTTTTACCGACGGAGAAAGTCTTACGCCTACACCGAATCCGTAAGAGTAGCTTGGAAGCGAGAACGACATATCCGAAAGGTTAGAATCTGTTTGGTCGGGCATAGTCTTTTGGAATCCTGCCGAAACTTCAAACATCTCGTTGATGTCGTATTCTGCGCCAAAAAGAATCTCGTTGGTGTTTCCAACCATATCTTTTGTCCACTGTCTGGTGTCCATATCAAAGTAGATGTGGTAGCCGACATCCAAGCGGAGTTTTTCCATAGGAGTGAACTGTGCGCCAATCGTGGCAATAGAAGGAGCGTCGAGCGGTTCTTCTGCGCCATCTGTAAATTTGGTGAAAGCGGGATTAGTGCCTGCCAATGCGTTGAAAGCATCGTTGTTGTTGGCATCTGTTTTGGCGTCGATCTTTGTCTTGAACTCAAATTTGGCAGCGATGTTCACCCATTCGGCAGCCTTCCAGTCGAGACCGATGATGGGAGCGATACCAAATCCTTTTTGCGAGCAGTCAAGGATATAGTCGCCGTTAGGATTGGGAACTTCCTGATTCAATCCTGCAACCATAAACTTGATGTCTTTTATAGAGCCTTCGTATTTTGCGGTTTCGTAGATACCACGCACGCCGAGCGAAAGGCTGAGATTTTCGGTAAGTTTACGTGCGGCTGCAAGTGTGAATCCCATAAAATACTGAGTTCCTTTTACATAAGGATTGAGCGAATATCCGCCAAAGGGATAACCCAGTTGTGCGAAACTCTTCATACCCATACTGCCAACGAGAGCATCAAACTGTCCTACGCCGTGCTCGTACTCACAAGCGCCGCCGCCGCCGATAAATCCGAATCCAAATTGAAAACTCCAATCGCCTGTATTATATAGGGCGAACAAAGAGGGTTGGATAGGAACATCTACGCGACCAGTATACTCACGGCCGAAGTCTAACTTGTTTGTCCTATCGTCAGAGATTAGAGCAAACAACTGCCCGTATTGAGCGTATGAATCTCGTTTTTGATGAGCATTTTGCCAGTTGAACTGAATATGGAATCCTTCGTTGTAGAAAGCAGCACCTGCGGGGTTGTAGTAAACGCCGTCGATACCGATAGAGGCATCACGGGCAGGATTTCTAAGAAAATAGATGCTTTGGTTGGTGTTTGTAAGATAACCGCCGGCAAAAGCGTTTCCGGCTAAGGCAATGATACTTGCCGCTAATAAAGATTTTTTTTTCATAATTTGACTTTAAATATAATGTTGTCGATGTTTGTTCCTGTGCAAATTAAACGCCAAGATTTAAAAAAAGTTAACGCAAATCGTATGATAATGCATTAATACATTTTCTTTCCAAACAGTCCCTGCTCTCTCGACTTGCGTGGGGCAAAGAAATACGAGATGTCTATCATAGGCAGAATCAATGTCTTAAACTCGCCAAAGACAGTGCCGTAAGCCACTTTGAAACCAGCCTGAGCCAATATTTTACGATTTTGTCCGCAATAGCCGTAAAGAAAAACTTTGTTTTCGCCGCTCCAAGCCTTTACGCCCCAGTCTACGGAGTAAAAGTCGGCATCTACAAGAATATTTAAGCGGTCGTTGAAATGAATATCCAAATCTGCCCCCACAAACCAAACAATTGTGTCAAGACAAACTACTGATTCTCTGTACCATAGAGCTTTGTTAATGGGTGGCATGGTGGCATCTTTGCTCAGTTTAAATGAGTTTTTAACACCTGCACGAACTGTGAGGAGAAAATTTCCAGCATCGCACGAGGTTTTGTTTTTGAGAAGGATGGTGGCGCGGGCTTCATTTTTCATTGTCAGCACGTTGGGCACAACGCAAGTATCGGCAATGAGTTTTGGCTTCTTGTCTTGTACCGACTCAAAAAACATTTTTGGATAGTCGAGATTGTGGAGAGTTCCGAAATAGATTCTTCGGCTGCGGAAAAATCCGTCGTCGCGTTTAGCCTCTTTGGTAAACCACAGGCGTTTTATACCGATGTTAGGTAGTTTCCAATCTGCCAACACGCTCGAAAACACTTCGGTATTTTTGCAAAAACCATAACGAGTAGGTGCAAAGAACGCAAACTCAAATGTCTTGTTGTCAACGGTATACGCTGTGGGTCGCGATTGAAACGGGGCTTGTGCCTTCACACCCGACACTGCCACCAAAACCAAAATTACTAATAATCTTAATTTCATAAATAGTCGTTTTTTTACATTAACGGCGATAATAAAAATAAAGTGTGTGGAGTAAAGTTTATCCCACCACCTTCACTTCGCTTCTCGTATTATCCCCGGCGCATTTTTCAACGCTGATTTTTACGGAGATGCGTTCTTTGAGTTCGGGGACGTGGCTGATGATGCCCACTTTGCGACCTTGAAAATGAAGCTGTTCGAGCATCGAGATTACTTTTTGAAGGTTGGCAGAATCCAATGTGCCGAAGCCTTCGTCTACAAATAGAGTTTCGCTGCCTTTGCCGGTTTGCATCATATCGCTGAGTCCCAATGCCAAAGCAAGCGAAAGCATAAATCCTTCGCCTCCCGAAACTGTTGACACCGGACGAACGGCGTTTTCGTCGCGGTCGCGCACAAGAATATCTAATGTGCCGTCGGGCGATTCAAATGTGTAGCGCGGTAAAATCTTGACTAACCGACGGTTAGCATTTTCTAAAAGAATTTTTAGCGTAAAAGTTTGTGCCGCACGTTTAAGACGGTCGCCAGATTTTGAGCCGAAATTGGTATTGAGAAAATCCCAATCGTTGAGCATTAATTGTTGAGCATTAATTTCTGCTTCAAGTTTTTGATAATCAGACTTTTTACGATTATTTTCGGCAAGTTCGTTTTCGGCTGAGGTTTTGGTGGCGGTGTTGATGCTCTGTTGTTTAAATGTTTCGGCTTTTTGGTCTTGAAGTAATTGAATAGTAACACCTTCTGCGGGACGACCCTGTTGATTGTTGTGCGCCTCCAAAGATTCGCGGGCAGTTTTGAGAATTGTTTCGGTTTCTATCACCTTATTATCTAACTGACGTAGATTCAGCATTTTAGCATCACGCTTTTCTTGTGAAAGGGCGAGATACGATGCCACAAGAGAGGTAGAAAAATTGAAACGTGGGTCGCGATGGTTTTCTTGATCTATTAAAACGTTGATTTGTTGGGTGTTAATATCGATTTCGTCAACTTGCTTTTTAATAATATCTAATTGCGAAATTTGGTTTTGGAGCGTAGAAACTTTTTCTTTTAATTCGTTGTATTGACGAGCCCCTTTTATCAATGCCGCCTTTATGATTTCAATATCGGTAGTATAAAGTTCGTCATTGGTAAAATATTGGTATAAATCGTTTATAATCATGTTTTTATCTGACGAACATTTTTCGATATAATTGATTTTCTCAATGATTATGGCATTGATGGTGGCAATGATTTTTTCGGCATCGGCGGCTTGATTGGTGAGTTTTTGAAGAGTGTCTTTTTGAGCGTCGATTTGCTTCTTTATAGTATCAACTATTTGATGTTGAGCGGTATAAAACTTGATAGAATTTTCTATCGTTGCTTTTTCATTGGCAAGGGAAATAGATTTGCGATCTATCTCGGCACGCACATCGCTGTTTTCGGGTAGTTTGAAAAAAATTCTAATTTTTTCAATTCTTGCAATCTCTTTTTCTAATTGAGATTGTTTTTCGGGAATATCTTTATTTTGGAGACGCTCAATTTCGGGATTGATTTCGTCCAAAAGTTTTTGATCGGCTACCAAAGCATTGGCAATGGCATTTTTGGCAGATTCTTTTTCTGCGGCTAAGTTTTTGGCTGATAGCAACATATTGTCGATAACTTGCTCACCGTCGGTGCAAAACGGATGACTTTTGCTACCACATAGCGGACATTCGTCGCCATCGCGGAGCGAGGCACGGGCTTTTTTGAGGTCGGCAGACGATATTTTCAATAGATTGTTGAGATTTTCTTTGGCAGTGTCGAAGGCAGATTGCGCAAGTTTCAGATTATCGGTATTTTGCGCAATGGATACTTGCAGTTGTCCACGGCGCATGTTCTTTTCGTTGAGTCGCGCTTTGAGTGCGGCAAGGTCGGTTTTAAAAACGTCGATATTTTTAAACACCACAGCGGCACCGTCGGCAATGCGAATCTGTTCGTTAACAGAAGAGAGATTCTCCTGTAATTTTGCCAAATCGTATCCTTTCAACTTGTCGGCTTCGGCGTTATAACTGTTTATCAAAATCTCTAACTCAGAGTTGCATTTATCACATTGGGTTTTGGCTGTGGTAAGCGCGGCTGTTTGAGCGGTTAATTTATTTTGTAGGTCTTTAACTTGGGTTTGAGTTTGGGCAATGTCGCTATTAATTTTTATAACACTATCTAATTGCGCTGTTATATGCTGTATATTTTCGTATTTATTTTCGTTATTTTTATATAAAAGCAATTTTGTTTCGCTATCGGCTAGTGTGTTTTTTACATTGGTAAAGAAATTTTCAAATTGGTTAGAATGAATATTTTTTAGAGTCGAATCGCCAAAATTGTTGCAAAATTCTTCACATTCAGCCTTATATTGATTTTGACAGCGGTCGAGATTTTCAAACGGTGTTTTGAATTTTTCAAAAGCGATTTTAATAGCCTCAACCTCGATGCACAACGGTTCGGCATTGCGATGAGCTTCAAGGGCGACGTTGTGTTGGTTTTCGGATTCGATTACATTTTGTTGAAGTTTTGATTGCAGTGTAAACCAATTGATATTTTGCTGAATATCTGTAAGTTGCTTTTGAAATTCGGTTTCCTTTTTATTACAATCGGCAATTATTTGATTACGTGCGGCAATCTCATCTTCGGTGAGAAGGGCAAGTGTAGAAAACTTTTCGCGAAGACGACTAAGTTTCTCATTTTCAATGCTTCGTCGCTCAAAAATACGTTGCGAGATGTTTTCGTAGATAGATGTATCGGTGAGCATTTGCAGAATATCTGCCTTGTCGTCGGTTTTGGCAAGGAGAAATTTTGAAAACTGATTTTGAGCTAATAACACGCAGCGTACAAAGCGGTTGTAATCGTAGCCGGTGAGAATTGTGATTTTATCTTTAAACTCAGCCTGTTTTTCTGTGAGAGGAATAAATTCGGCGTTAACTTGCTCAAAGAGAGTGTTTTTGGCAGGTTGAAATTTTCCGTCGGCTTTTTTGCGGGCACGAACAGCTTTCCACTGGGCCATATAAATTTTGCCGTCGTCGCCCTCAAAAACGGTTTCTGCCCACGCCTCGGCAGTGCCTTTGCGTAGGATATTGCGACGGTCGTCGGCTGCCATATTATCAGATTGATTTTCAGGATTTTCGATTTTGTTTGTACGGTCTACCACAGCCGATTCAAAACGCGGGGTCTGACCATAGAGCGATAGGCAAACGGCATCAATCACAGTGGTTTTGCCTGCGCCGGTTTCGCCACAGATAATAAATAAAGGTGTGTTGCTGAGCGGCGGCTGCGTAAAATCAATCTCCGCATCGGCTATGGAGGCAAGGTTGTGGATGGTTATCTTGTTGATTTTCATAGTTATTCGGGTTGGTCAATGATTTCTTTGAGCATTTGGATATATTTGGTGTCGAGCGTGTGCGATGTGCGTATGCGGTAGAGTTCTGAAATGATGTCAATCGGGTCGGCATTTTTAAACTCGCGTGCGGTAACGGTTTGAGTGTCGGTGGATTGAGCTTCAATTTTGGGTCGCGCAATGTGCCAACTGCAAAATTTTGCTTTTTTGCCAACAAGAAACTCGTTGATAATGCGGCTTTTAGTTTCGGGAGTACGAAATTCTTGCTTGATGTTAATTGCCAAAAACAACTCTTGGTCGGGGTTGAGATTTCGGCAAGCTTCCTGAACTTCAAAAATATCACCTTCGTTTTGCGGAATTATCAATAAATCAGCCGTTTGTGGAATTTCTATTTTCTCAATGCTTGAAATTTCTGCACCCGAAAACGTTACCTCAGTAATTGATTTTGAGTATCTTACCTCCGAAAACGAATATGTAAGCGGCGAACCTGAATACCTTATATTATTGCGTGTGCCGCATTGCTGCGAACGGTGAATGTGTCCGAGGGCGATATAATCAAAGGGCGCAAAACCGTCGGCATCTTCGCCTGCCATTCCGCCCACAATTGGTGTGTCGGGATACGATGAGCCGGCGGCGGTAAAATGTCCTGTGGCAATGATGGGAATTTGATTGTTGCCGCGTAAGGCTTCGGCACGAGCGTAAACCTCTGTGTAAAAATCTTTTATGGTGGCATTTTCGCCTATTCGCCTAAGGTCGCCGCTACGAAGATACGGCACGGGACAGATAATGGCTCCGGGCTCTCCGTTTTCGGTTATTAAGCGGATAAGTTTCTGATAATCAAATTCTCCATTGTTGTATTCCACACCGCCAACCACTATTGCCGAAAAATAACTGAGTATTTCGGCGTGAATATTCAAAAACGATGGCGAATCGTGATTACCACCAATTATAACTATTTGCAAATCAGGAAATTTGCTATGCAAATTAATCAACAATGCGCAATAACGACGTACCACCTCGTTGGCGGGACTTCCCGTGTCGAAAATATCGCCCGAAATTATCAATGCATTGGGTTTTCGCTCGTCGATCAGGTTTTCGATAAAAGCAAAAAACGCCTCAAATTCATTGCTGCGGTCGTATCCGGCAAGACGGCGTCCTAAATGCCAATCGGCTGTGTGGAAAATTTTGTACATAATTGATGGATAAGTAGTTATAAAAAACAAACCACGAATTCTAAAAATCCGTGGCTTGCTAAAAGTTTTTTAAAGTGCTAACAAATTATTTCTTAGCGGCTTCGATAGAAACTTTGCGGAATTCTTTGGTAAGTTTTTCGATTTCCAAAGAAGCTTTGCGAGCGCGTTGGCCAGCTGCTTTGTTTCCGTTTGCTACTTGTGCGTTAGCGTCTTTCAAGAATGCTTCGCTGAGTTCAGCGATTTTTTTAACTACTTCTTCCATTTTTTTTGATGTTTTAAAGTTTGTCGTTATTATATGATTGATGAGTTTTATAGTCACCTTTCACGCCTACAAATATACGGAAATATTGAAACGTACATAACAAAAATCAACTTTTTTTTAATTTTTTTTTAAAAAAAATTAATTTTTTAGCCCATTACCACTTTTACGATAATTTTTTCACCGTTTTTGGCAAGTGGAATTATATTTCCTGATATTTTATTATCACCTACATAAACCTCTTTTACGCCTTTTTGAACGCCTGAGGGGTTAGAAACGGTGATTTCGTAGGTTGCACCACGGAATTTTCGTGTAATTTTATACGATTTTACCGTTTTTGGAACGCAAGGATCTACCAAAATGCCGTTGTAATCGGGTTTGATTCCGAGGATAAATTGCGTAATGGTGTACCAGTTCCAAGCGGCGGTTCCGGTGAGCCATGAGTTTTTGCCTTCGCCCGGACGAGCGGCGTCTTTACCAGCCACCATCTGCGAGTAAACGTAAGGTTCAACTTTGTGCAATGTCTGGTCTTTGATATATGCGGGACAGATTTTGGTGTAGTGTTCCCAAGCGTCGTCGCCACGTCCTGCAACGGTTTCGCCAATGATAACCCAAGGATTGTTGTGGCAGAAAATACCTGCGTTCTCCTTGTAACCAGCAGGATATGAGCTAATTTCGCCCATTTCTACGTGGTAAGTGGTGTAAGCGGGATTGTTGAGCACCATACCGTGTTCGCTGTCTAAGTATTTTTTGCACGAATCGAGCGATTTGTCTACCATACCGTCTTCCAAACCGATGCCTGCCATTGTGCAACAGCCTTGACTTTCGATAAAGATTTTGCCCTCTTCGTTTTCTTTTGAACCAATCTTGTTGCCGTAGAAATCGTATGCACGCAAGTACCATTCGCCGTCCCAACCGTGTTTTTTAACGGCTTCTACCATTGCGTCAACGTATTTTTGAGCGCGGCAAGCCTCGTCGGTGCGGCTCAGCTGACGGCAAAGGTTAACATAATCGTTGCCACAAACTACAAACAAACCTGCAATCATAAGTGATTCTGCCTTAGAACCTTCGGTTTTGTTTTCGGTGGTTTGGAACGATTCGTTGGGGTCCCAAGAAAAACAGTTGAGGTTGAGACAGTCGTTCCAGTCAGCGCGACCAATCAAAGGTAATGCGTGAGGTCCGAGGTTTTCGATTACGTGGTTGAACGATATTTTAAGGTGCTCAAAGAGAGACACTTCGGTGCCGGGTTTATTGTCCCACGGAACTTGCTCGTTGAGAATTGAGAAGTCGCCGGTTTCTTTGATATAAGCTACTGTACCGAAAATCAGCCACATAGGGTCGTCGTTGAAACCACCGCCAATATCGTTGTTGCCGCGTTTGGTAAGGGGCTGATATTGATGGTAGCATCCTCCGTCGGGGAACTGTGTGGAAGCAATGTCGATAATTCTTTGACGTGCACGTGAAGGCACTTGGTGAACAAAGCCCACGAGGTCTTGGTTTGAATCTCTGAAACCCATTCCACGACCGATTCCGCTCTCGAAGAACGATGCCGAACGTGAGAAATTGAATGTTATCATACATTGATATTGGTTCCAGATGTTTACCATGCGGTTGAGGCGTTCGTCAGACGATTCAAGCACGTAACGATCCAAAAGGTCGTCCCACATAGAGCGCAATTCGGCAAAAGCTGCGTCAACTGCCTCAACGGTAGAGAATTTCTCAATTGTGGCTTTTGCTTTCTTCTTATTTAATAAGGTGCGGTCTGATGCCTGCGATGTGATGAGTTCGCCCGATTGTTTGCGTGCAAGCTCGGCGTTGTCGAATTTTTCGTTTTGCTCGTTTTCTACATAGCCGAGAAGGAAAATAAAGTTTTTCTCCTCGCCCGGAGCAAGGCACACCTCTATATAATGCGATGCAATGGGGCTCCATCCGTGAGCAAGACTGTTAGACGGTTTGCCATCTACAACGCATTGAGGTGCAGATAGTTCGTTGTAAAGTCCGATGAAAGATTCGCGGTCGGTGTCGTATCCGTTAACAGGCACATTTACAGAGTAATATGCGTAATGGTTGCGGCGTTCTTTGTATTCAGTTTTGTGGTAGATAACCGAGCCGTCGATTTCAACCTCGCCAGTAGAGAAGTTGCGCTGGAAATTCTCCATATCGGTGGCAGCATTCCACAAGCACCATTCCTGGAAAGAGAACAGCTTGATAGTTTTCTTTTCCGAAGTGGTATTCTTGAGGGTGAGTTTCTGCACCTCTGCCCAAGTTTTTAGGGGAACAAAGAAGAGAGCCGAAGCCTCTATGCCGTTTTTCACACCTTTTATAATAGTATAGTTCATACCGTGGCGACATTCGTAAAAGTCGAGCGGAGTTTTGCAAGGTTTCCATCCGGGCGACCAAACAGTGCCGTTGTCGTTGATGTAGAAATAGCGGCCGCCGTTGTCCATAGGTATGCCGTTGTAGCGGTAGCGAGTGATGCGGCGGAATTTTGCATCTTTATAAAAGCTGTAACCTCCTGCGGTATTGGAGATTAGCGAAAAGAAATCCTCATTGCCGAGATAATTGATCCACGGCCAAGGTGTTGCGGGATTTGTAATTACAAACTCCCTGTTTTTGTCATCGTAGTGTCCGTATTGCATTTTTACAGAAATAAGTTTTTAACATTATTTATCACAGCCAAAGGTAGGGTATTTTTTGATACTCCAGTTTATTTATTCGAAAAAAAACAAAAAATAATTGACTTTTATGATTTTTATCCGTACCTTTACACCAAATAGAAAAACCAAGCAACTAAAAAATACGTATTCAAAGAATATAATTGCCTAAAATGCATAGCACAATGATACTTCGCGACGACAGATACATTACCATCACAATGGACGAAGACAAATCGCTGTTCAGAACCTGTTGGAAAGAGGCCAGCAGCAATATCACCGACACCGAAGAACTGAAATCCATAATCACCGACATCTGCCAAAAATTAGTAATCAGCCATCCCCGCAACTATATTGCCAATCAAAAAGCCAAGGAAGTGGCATATCCGGTTGACATTCAACGTTGGGTGGCAGAACAACTCTACGCCGCCAGTTGCGCAGCCTCGATAAAATATGTGGCAACAATAGAATCGTCAAATATTTCGGTATCAATGAGCAACGATCAGATGATTGGCGAAGTGGAAATTAAAAATGGAATAAAAGTTGCAACGTTTAGCGACGAATTAGCGGCATTGAAATGGATGAATATAGAAAAATAAAAAAAAGTTTTATCAAGATTCTTTTTTTTACAGTATATTTTATAATTTCGCCAGATAATTAGTAACACCAACTAACAAGAAAAATAATGCAAGTAATTAAGGATGACGAATATGTAAAGATAACATTCGACGAAGAAACTAAAGTGTTGGGTACCAGATGGAAACCAACAAGTTTCGACGACGATTTATCTGAAGAGTATATAAGAGAGGTGATTAATCTTATTTCAGACTCGCTCGCCTCTACTCAGGCCGACTATTATCTTGCCGACCAGACCAACCGTGGCGTTGTGTACGATGAGAATATGCAGAAATGGGTACTCAAAAAACTCATGGAAGGCGGCGAAAAAGCCAACCTCAAAAAATGTGCAGTGGTTCAGTCGGTTGATTTCTTTGTGGGCATGAGCAACGAACAACTGCTCAAAGGAGCTGTCACCGATATTGCATACAAATGTTTCAGCCATCGTCGTGAGGCTATCGAATGGCTCGGCGTAAAAGATTACGAATAAAACATAATTTTATAAAATACACACAAATGGTTTCATACAAAGAATTAGGATTGGTAAACACAAAAGAAATGTTTGCCAAGGCAGTAAAAGGCGGATACGCAATTCCCGCTTTCAACTTCAACACAATGGAACAGATGCAGGCTATTGTTCAAGCCGCAGTTGAAACAAAATCTCCTGTTATTATGCAGGTTTCTAAGGGCGCACGCAACTACGCTAACGCTACTATCCTCCGCTACATGGCTCAGGGTGCAGTAGAATACGCAAAAGAACTTGGTTGCCCCAACCCCCAAATCGTTCTTCACTTGGATCACGGTGATACTTTCGAGCTCTGCAAAGATTGTATCGACATGGGCTTCTCTTCTGTTATGATCGACGGTAGCTCGCTTCCTTACGAAGAGAACATCGCTCTTGCTAAGAAAGTGGTTGACTACGCTCACAAATACGACGTTACTGTTGAGGCAGAACTCGGCGTACTTGCAGGTGTTGAAGATGAAGTTTCTTCGGCTGTTTCGCACTACACCAAACCCGAAGAAGTTATCGACTTCTCTCAGCGTACAGGTTGCGACTCGCTCGCTATCTCGATAGGTACATCGCACGGTGCTTACAAATTTACTCCCGCACAATGCACACGCGACCCCAAAACCGGAAAACTCGTTCCTCCTCCATTGGCATTCGACATTCTTCACGAAATCGAAAAGAAACTTCCCGGTTTCCCGATCGTTCTCCACGGCTCATCTTCTGTTCCCCAAGACGAAGTTGACACAATCAACAAGTATGGCGGTAAACTTCCCGATGCAGTAGGTATTCCTGAGGAGCAGCTCCGCGAGGCTTCTAAGAGCGCTGTTTGCAAAATCAACATCGACTCTGACTCTCGTCTCGCTATGACTGCAGCTATCCGCATATACTTGTCAGAGAATCCTTCGCACTTCGATCCTCGTCAGTATCTCAAACACGCTCGCGAGAACATGAAGATGATGTACATCCTCAAAATCGTGAACGTACTCGGCTCTAA
>JAGCVU010000290.1 GCA_017962175.1 Bacteroidales bacterium
CAGGTGGCTGTTTTTGCGCCTTCGAGGGTGGTGGGAGCCATCTGTCCGCCTGTCATGCCGTAGATGCCGTTGTTTACAAAGATGATGAGGATGTTTTCGCCACGGTTGCAAGAGTGCATTGTCTCGGCTGTGCCGATGGCTGCGAGGTCGCCGTCGCCTTGGTAGGTGAACACGTATTTCTTGGGGTAAACGCGTTTGATACCTGTTGCAAGTGCGGGAGCGCGTCCGTGCGCTGCTTCTTGCATATCAATATCGAAAAACTCGTATGCCAAAACGGCGCATCCTACGGGTGCTATGCCTATGGTTTCTTCTTCGATGCCGAGTTCTTCAATGGCCTCCATCGTTATGCGGTGAATTACACCGTGTCCGCAGCCGGGACAGAAGGAGAGGGGCTTGTCGGTAAGAAGGCGTGTTTTCTTAAACACGCAGTTTTCTTCTTTTATTATGTCGTTGATATTAAGTTCTTCTGCCATGATTATTTAGTGCTGTTGATGAAGTTTTCTAATGCTGCAAGTATGTCGCCGGGCGATGCTATCATGCCGCCCATGCGTCCGTAGTGCTGTACGGGAACTTTGCCGTTTACTGCAAGGCGAACGTCTTCTACCATTTGTCCTGCGCTCATTTCTACGGTAAGGAATCCTTTGGCGTGTGCGCAGAGTGCCTGGATCTGTTTTTCGGGGAATGGCCACAGTGTCTGGGGACGGAGCAAGCCTGCCTTGATGCCTTTGGCGCGGGCAAGGTCTACCGCCTTCATGCTTGTGCGTGCGCTGCTGCCGTATGCCACGATGATGTATTCGGCATCGTCGCAGTTGATGAGTTCGCAACGTACTTCGTTTTCCTGAATCTTGGCGTATTTGTCTTGAAGTTTCTGGTTGAAAGCCTCTTGAACCGATGCAACAAGGTTGAGCGATGTGATAACGCGGTGGGGTGTGCCTTTTTTGCGGCCTGTGGTAGCCCACGGACATTGCTCTTTTACCTCTTCGTCGGTGCGTCGTGGAATGGGGTCGAAAAGTTCTACTTTTTCCATCATCTGACCTATTACACCGTCGCTGAGAATCATTGCCGGATTGCGGTATTTGAATGCGAGGTCGAATGCAAGTTTAAGAAAATCAGCCATTTCTTGAACGCTTGCGGGGGCGAGTGTGATAAGTTTGTAGTCGCCGTGTCCGCCACCCTTCACAGTCTGGAAATAGTCGGCCTGCGAGGGCTGGATAGTGCCGAGACCAGGACCTCCGCGTACAACGTTTACCGTTACACAGGGTAATTCTGCGCCTGCGATGTACGAAATTCCCTCTTGCATAAGGCTTACGCCCGGCGAAGAAGATGATGTCATAGCCTTTTTGCCTGCTCCGGCGGCTCCGTATACCATGTTGATAGAAGCAACTTCGCTTTCGGCCTGCAACACTACCATGCCAGTGGTTTTGATAGGGTTGGCTGCCATAAGGTATTCCATAACCTCGCTCTGCGGGGTTATGGGATAGCCGTAGTAAGCGTCCACGCCTGCGCGGATGGCTGCTTCAGCAAGGGCTTCGTTGCCCTTCATTAGTCTGAGTTCTCCCATTTCGATATGTTTGTTTTTTTAATTGTCGGTTTTTGCCCTGTAAACTGTTATCACTGTGTCGGGACAAACTGTGGCACAGTTGGTACATCCGGTGCAGTTGGCCGGATTTTTCATTTCTGCGTAGTTGTAGCCTTTGAGGTTCACTTTGTGCGAAAGCGCCAAAACGTCGAATTTGCAGGCTTCTACACAAAGTCCGCAACCCTTGCAATGCTCGGTGTCTACTACTACCGCACCTCTTACTTTTGCCATTTTTTCGTTGTTTTTATCGGATTGTAATATTGTTTTTTTATCACGGACAAAATTATAATTTATTTTTTTAATTGAGAAATTGAAAATGGAAATAATGTTTATTGATACTGCGAAATTATTGAATGAAATATTTGGTTAACACAACAAAAACACTTTTATTTGCACATAAAATCATTATACAATGAGCGCAACTGAATTAAAAATATCGGCAAAAAATCTTATCGATTCGCTTGATACATCCGACCGTGGGAGTATGGATATACTTGTGTCGGTAGTTAATATATTAAATGTGTTTGCTAACGGTAAGTCAAAAAAAGATAATCGCGTTGTTGATGCGGCGGATATAAAGTTTAAACGCAGCCCTCTTTCTGATAGGGTTAAAAATATGAGCGTTAAGATCGACCTTCCAACAGAGTACAACGAAAAAGAATTATATTACAACTATTTGTCCGAGAAATATAAATGAAGTTTTTTTTAGATACAAACGTTATTGTTGACTTCCTTACCGAACGTGGCGATTTTTATGAGCCTGCCGCACAGGTTGTTAACCTTGCCGACCGAGGAGAAGTAACCTTGTGCTGCTCTGCAATGTCGTTTGCCACTGTGTTTTATTTGGTGCGGCCTATTAAAGGCAAAGAAAAGGCAATGGAACTTTTGAGAGAATTTTCAAAAATTACTGAAATTATTCCGGTAACATCTGATATAGTTACACTTGCGCTCTACTCAGTATTTAATGATTTTGAAGATGCTATTCAATATTTTTGTGCACAGTCGGCATCTGCAGATTTGATTGTTACACGAAATATTAAAGATTTTAAACATTCCGAAATTGCAGTAAAGACTCCAGCCGAGTTGTTTTAATAAAAAAAATCCACCCCCGAAGTGCCGGCTATGTCAGGTGGCAGGTTCGGGGGTGGGGAATCTATGAATAGTCTGTCAGTGCTCTACAATCCAAATGCGTAGTAGGCTGCTTTGCCGTTGGGGTATTTGCCTTCGATGAAGACGCCGCCTTTGGTTTTCTCTATCATGCGTTGGATGTCGCTGATGGAGGTGATGGCTGTGCCGTTGATTTCGGTGATGATGAAGCCTTTGCGTACTCCTGCGCTGAGAAGTTTGCCGCTATTGATTTCGGCTACTTGAACGCCGTTGTTGATGTGGTATTTTTTGAGATCGTCTTTTGAGAGTTCCTCAAACGATGCACCGAGCATTTCGAGCGACGAGGCTTTCTTTATCTCCATTGTGTTTTCGGCGTTTTTGAATGTTATCTCGGCGGTTTGAGTTTTGCCGTTGTGGATAAATTCAATTGAGGTTTTGTCGCCGGGACGGAACTGTGATACAGCCTCTTGCAATTCGGCTACGCTGTTGGTCTTTTTGCCGCCAACCGAAAGAATAATGTCTTTTTCTTTGATGCCGGCATCTTCGGCAGATGATTTTTCGCCTACACGACCCACATATACACCTTTGATACGGTCGAGACCAGCTTCGTCGGCTATCTCTTGTGTTACGTCGCCGATGTTGATGCCGAGGAGAGCACGCTGTACTGTGCCGTATTCCATAAGGTCGCTGATAACTTTTTGCACAATGCTTACAGGTACTGCAAATGCGTATCCGGCAAAGTTTCCTGTTTGAGATGCAATTGCGGTGTTGATACCAATCAATTGTCCCTCAGTGTTTACGAGTGCGCCGCCGCTGTTGCCTGGGTTAACTGCTGCGTCGGTTTGTATAAACGATTCTACCGAACCTTTGGCATTGTTGATAATATTGATGTTGCGTGCTTTGGCGCTAACAATTCCGGCTGTAACTGTGGATGTTAGGTTGAAGGGGTTGCCAATTGCCAATACCCATTCGCCCACCTTGATGTCGTTGCTATTGCCAAAGGGGATAACTGTGAGGTCGGGAGCGTCGATTTTCAAAAGAGCGAGGTCGGTGGCAGGGTCGCGACCAATAAGTTTAGCATCGAACGAGCGGCGGTCGTTGAGAACCACTTCTATTGATGTGCTGTTTTCTACCACGTGGTTGTTGGTAACAATGTAACCGTCCTTAGAGATAATTACACCAGAGCCGGATGCCTGTGAGGGTTGACCTTGCATATCGGGCATTCCAAAAAAGTAGCGGAAAAACGGGTCGATCTGCTGCTCGTTTTGCTCGTATTTGGTTTTAACGTGAACCACACCGTCGATACATTTTTCGGCAGCGGTGGTAAAGTTGATATTTTCGGCTACGCTGCTTTTGGTGTCGAAAAGCGTGGGCATAGTGGCGGGCATCTGCACTATTGTCTTGGTGTCGGATTCCTTTTCGGGCGAGAGTGAGTTTGCTATGGCAAATCCGCCCAAACCACCTGCCAATCCTATGGCGAATATTATCAATGCTGTTTTAGGGGTGAAGTTCTGTTCTTTCATGGTTTTTTCCTCCATTTATGTTTTTTGTTGTTGATGTCAGTAATTAAATTCGATTTTGATATTGCAAAGATAATGCACGGCACAATAAGTTGTATCACTGTTTAACAAGGGTTAACATTTGTTGTATCAAATTAAAAGAAATAGGGTGGTTTTGGTTAAAATTATATAATTTTCGGTAGATGTGGTGACATAGTGGCACTGACAAAATAGGGATATGACAGATGACAAGATGACATACTAACGTTTTTTGCCGTTTCCACTACATCATCGCCAAACCTATCCCAGCACCCAAAATCACCTTGATTCCTTTGGCTATGAAGAAATATTTTTTGCTTTCGGCAAAGAGGGGGATGGCGCCGTGACCGTCTTGAACTATGCAGTTGGCAAGGAGAATGCCTAAGGGAATATTGCCGCCGAGATAGAGCGTTATGAAAATAAGGTGCGGACCCGATTCGGGTATGAGTCCGATGGCGAGCGCGGCTATTAATATATATAAGGTGTTGCCGTTGACAAACGATTCCACATCCATATACTTGTTGAGCACAAAAATGGCAGCGAGCGCGGCAAAGGTCCACAAGAAAATTTTTGCAAAGTGCTTTTTAATCACGTGGTTAACAATGTGTTCCTCTAAAAAATGGTCGGGGACGGTGGCTGCCACAAACAGCGACAACCCAGCCAATATTATAAAGGTGATAGTTACAGGGGCTGTGCCATGATGATGGTCGTGATGATGCTCAGATTCGTGTTCTTGGTGTGTTTCAAGGTTAACAACTTCTTCGTGATTAACAATTTCTTCGTGGTGAACTCCATCTCCGTGGTTGTGATTGCTGTGGAGTATGCCTGTGGCAGCCATCACGCCGAAAGCGAGTATCGACACTATCAGTATTATTCGTTTGGTAGACGGGTGTTTTAATCCTTGAAGCGAAGGTCGGAGGTTGGGCGTGTGGGTGTCGTGAGTGTGGTGAATTTCAAAATGGTTTTCTTGTCCGCACGAATTTTTGTGTTTTTTGGTAACAAAAGTCGCTATGTATCCGCACGTTATGGCAAGAACGGCGAGTATTGCGCCAATTATCAGTGCCTTTTGCGGCATAAGGGTTAGCATAAAGAAAGCCTCGTCGCCGGTGGTGGCAATAAGGTTGGCAATGAGTGCGCCAAAGCCCACCACATCGTGAGTAAATAGCGAAACTGCCGTGTAAGTGCCTATACATCCGGGAATTAGTCCCAATACTGTGGCAATAATTATTTGCATACCTTGGTGCTGACGCATAAAGCGGTTGGCTGCACCTTGCGAAAACACGTTGATGTACTCAATCACCATTATCATGGCGAGCACAAAGAATGTTATAAGTATTGTTTGGACTAATACGTCGTTGATAAATTCTAACATTTTACCTCATTACCAAAGTTTCCACCATTTTTTGGATTTTTCTTCCTTGCTCTCGCCACCCTCAATGGCTTGATAAATTTCGCCCCACGAAGGGAGTCCGCCGAGCGAACGGTCGTCGATGTAGATGTCGGCGTCGATTTTGCGGCAGAAAAAGTCGTTGTCGTCTTCTTCGGGGTAGTTTTTGTTTACGGCGTAGAGTTCGATTCCGTTTTGTTGGCAGAATGTTACGGCGTCTTCCAACTGTTTACCCTCGCGGCAGGTCCAGAGAATAAGGCGGTGTTTGCGGGCGAGCATCTGAAGTGTTTTTATGGCAAACGGGCGTGGCTTACCTACCTCGGGATATGCGTCTTCTACTATTGTTCCGTCGAAATCTACTGCTATTTTCATTGTGGTGTGGTTAGCGAATTTTTTTCTGCGGAGGAGTTACAATTTCGTTGCGCATAGTTACAATCTTGCTGCAAATGTCGGAATACAACTGCGGGTCGATATCCTTGTCGATTATTTTCTCGTAGATGGTTTTGAGGTTGTTCAACTTCCAAATCATCAATTTGATATCCATATTGTAGTAAAATGCCGAACTCTCAATCATTACTTCGTAGAGATAACTGATAAGGTTGAGAAGTCCTTGTTTTTGGTTGATAATCTGAGTCTTGGTGTCGTTGAGGTCGTTTGATTTGATGGTAAGATACAAGCTTTCAACCCAGCTGCTGTAGATTACAAACGGGAGAATATTGTTTTTTCCGTTTTCGTCGAGGAAGTTGCAAGCTGTCCAATACGAGTTGGAAGCAATGGACGAAAGCGAGTCGGCACATTCGATATTGTTTTCAAAGCGGTCGATATAGGTGCGATCAAAACCAGCTGACACGTTGAGGTTGTCGGCAATGGCTTGTGAACAATTGAAAAAGTCCATCACCGCTTGTTGCTTGTTGTACACGGCGCAATATGCGAGGTCGGCGCTGTACAGTCCGAGAGCTGCTGCTTGTTCGGTCTCTTTGGTGTACTGACCGCCTTTGTCGGGATTGTTCAGAATGTCGGGATTGAACGGTATGCTTTCGTCAATCAGATATTTAAACAACTCTACAGGTAGCGGAATGTCGTATTTAGTGTATGTTACTTTTTGTTGCTCCTTGTCTGCGTTGCCGCCGCCTTGGTATTTGTAGCCGCTTCCACCGCAACTGATTAGTGTGGCAGATATTGCAAGCGCCAATATAGTAGATTTTCTCATAGTATGTTATTTTTTATTGTTCCTTGTTGTGGTAAAAAATTTTGCAAATATAAAAATTTTATACGTCAAAAAATCTTTTTTTATCTACTTAATGTTTTAACTTTGTAAAAAAAAATGGTAAACTCAATTGCATTCATCTATTCAGATCAAA
>JAGCVU010000291.1 GCA_017962175.1 Bacteroidales bacterium
ATTGTTCCCTTCGGTAATGAGTTTTGAAAAAATCACTGTTGGAGCATACCGCAAAAGCCAACAGCCTATGCAAGTGGTTTCGGGACGTTACGGCAGCGAAAAAATCCACTACGAAGCCCCATCGTCGGCACTAGTGCATGAAATGATGGACGTTTTGCTAAAATATATAGAAACTGCCAAAGAAGACGGCATAATAAAAGCCGCGATAGCGCACCTCTGGTTTGTGACAATCCATCCGTTTAGCGATGGCAACGGACGTATTGCGCGAACCATAATGGATATGCTTCTTGCCCGCAGCGACAATAGTCAAAACCGTTTTTATAGTATGTCGGCTGCCATTGCCGAAAACCGAAAATCGTATTACGACATTTTGGAACGCACACAAAAAGGCGGTTTAGACATTTCCGAATGGCTAATCTGGTTTTTAAATTGTCTTGAACAAGCCGTAAAAAAAGCCGAGCAAATTACCAAACGCACATTGCAAAAGGCGGCGTTTTGGGATCAATACCGCCAATTATCGCTCAACCCCCGTCAAATAAAAATTCTCAATATGCTTTGGGACGGCTTTGAAGGCAAACTACAAACTGGCAAATGGGCAAAAATTGCCAAATGCTCCACCGACACCGCCCTCCGCGACATTCAAGATTTAATCCAAAAAGGCATTCTCGTCAAAACCGATGATGGCGGACGAAGTACGGGGTATGGGTTGAAATGAAAATATTGATGTGCTATTTCAAACCAATTGATCATCGTGTGTCTTTTTATATAATTCAATAACTATATCGCCCGGTGATGACAATTGAACGTCAACTGATTTGTATAAAGTCTTCAAATACTCTACCAATGAATATGTTATCTGTTTTTCAATATTCACTTTAAATACGGTAACTCCTTTTTCATTTGACTCAATTTCTTCTACAAAAGGTAAAGTTTTTAAATAAGAAGTTAATGCCTCATACTCATAATCTTTTTCTTTTATTACAATGCGTTTCAAATTAGTAACTGGATTTTCGCAAATATCATTAGCAAAATAATTTGATGATTTTTTGCTCTTTTCCCATAGTAAATATTCATTTAAATGACGATACAATTCTTTTGCTTGTTCACTTTCGTCAAAAGAAATTGTACAATTACCATCCCTCTCATCACCGATTGTGATAAAATTGAGAGTACGTAGATAAGTGAGTAATTGGATGTTGTTTAATGAAATTTCGATAGTGTGTGTTTGTGTATTTCTCATATGTTTTAGATAAAAAAATGGTTTTTATTAAACAAATCCTCCGCTCGGTAATTCTATTCCTTTGCGGAGGATATTATTTTTGTAATTGTTACTAACAATAACTAATTGATTATCAAGAACGATACTTCTTTTACGCCAATTGGATCAGATGAAACATTTAATTTTCCGCCGATTGTTTTTCTTTTACAACCTGCCGCAATTTCTTCTTCCAAAGTAAAAGAAGAACCGTTTTTGCAATCTAAATAGATGTACATTTTCCAATATCTTTCTGATGGATTAACAATATCACATTCAAAATAATAATCATACGTTCTATTACTTTCAAAAAGAGCAACATTGGTGTTTTCTTTGGTAATAACCGCGTTTTCAAGTTTTACACGTTGTTTATCACTTTCTCGTTGTTCGTCAAGTAAATCCATTTGCGCATTGAAACGAACGTGCCGAATATATTCTTTTATTCCAAAACCCACAGCAATTAAAACTATTACTGCAATAATAATTTTTACCATTTTGGACATTCCCTTTTTCTTTGGGACACTTTGTGTTGATTCGGAAGAATGAGATACTTGTGTTAAATCATACCCACAAGCCGAACAGAATTTTGAGCCATCAGCATTGGCCGCGTTACATTTTGGACAATTCATTTTTCTACGTATTTAAATGTTAAACTTAATTAATCTTCAAAACCAATCGTAACAGTAACAGTTTCACCATCTTCTACATTAACATCGCGATTGTTTTCTGTTGGTGAAAAAACGTAACCTGATACTTGAACCGCTTTTATGTGATAATAACCAGGTGAACATAAATGTTCATATACTTCATACGGTTCGGTTTTTCCTAGTACTTTACCATTAATTGACACTCTATATGGATTAGAGGACTTACTGATTATTTTAATCACAGAAAACTCCTGATTATATTCTTTGATACTTTCGTGGATGATTTTTTTTGCTTGTTCGCGCAAATCTTCCTGTATTTCGACTGCATCGGAATTTAATGCGCTTTCAATTTGCCTAACGCCTCGACTAATTGTCAACCACATTTTTGCCATTTCATCTACCATCTCAGGATCCCCGGCTAAACCACCAACATAATTGTTGTTGATAACATTTTGTGCGTAAATCATTTCATAAACAACATTTGTTACTTTTGATGGATACTCTTGTGCAAAATTTTCTTCATCCACTTTTTTCGCACCGCGTAAGGCGTGTTCGATATCATACTCCGATGAATAAAAATCGAGATAAGCCAATGACATTGCAGAAGAAATGCCTAACACATCGCAAATTTTGTCTAAATTATGTAAATTGAAATTATCTTCTAAATATTTGCTTACTAATTGAGAATTAAATTCTGAATATTCTACCGTATTACCTGTTGTTCCTAACGCATTAATAATTGCATATTTTACATCAGCCGGATTAGTACGTTTTAACAAATATTCAATCATCTCTGTGTTTAGTTTGCCATAAGCCATACTGGCTTTTTTAACAATTGGAACATCCAAATACGCTTTATAAAACGGCGTATTGCGTACATCTTGGGGCTGTGCAAATGACATCATAGTCAACAATACCGCACAAAGTGTAAAAAAAATCCTCTTCATACCTAACAGTATTTAAGTCACCTTTTGCGGTACGGAAAGGATAGGTTATTTACGTGAATATCTATAAAACGAAAGCGCGAACCGCATATACTATTTATATCCGAAAATGAAGGTCGTGAGAATTACCTAAGTACAAGGATATAACGATAGCAGTTCACGCCTATGCCATAGGCGATACCGCTATGCAGTCTCTTGTACTTGTTGAAAATTTCTCACGTTTTCATTTTCAAGAAAAGCATAACGCTTTCGTAAAATCTTATGTCGGAGGGTGGGTATATAGAGCCACCGTTCCGAAACAAATTTACGAATTATTTTTATTGGGTGTTACAGAAATATCAATTTATTTTTTGATAAAATTGACAACGTATATACAAGTATTATTATATAAGGTGTGGATATAATCACCATTCATAATATTAATTTATAATAATTATATCAACAAACAAACTTAAAACTCAGCGAAATTGCCACTTTTTGTCACAATTTCACTGAGTTTTAAGACTATTTTAAAAGTTATAATACTGTTTATTAGTATTTTAATTAATATTTAAGAGTAAAATTTAACATTTTTTAACGCGGCATTTTTTTGAGCATTTTTGAGATTTTTACACTCATAAAATTTTATACATTTCACTGTGCTTGTTGCTCAAAATACTCCCACAACTTGTCGCCCTCGGGTACGGGAGCGGTAACGTTGATTTCGTTTTTGCTGACGGGGTGGATAAATTCTACTTTGCGGGCGTGGAGCGAAAGTCCGCCGTCGGGATTGGAGCGGGGATAGCCGTATTTTAAATCGCCCTTGATGGGACAGTTGATAGCAGCCAACTGACAGCGTATCTGATGGTGGCGACCGGTGAGGAGGTTTATCTCCCAAAGATAATAACGATCTGATTTTGAAATGATACGGTAATTGAGAATTGCTTTTTTGGCCTCTTTCGTCTCGTTTGGGGCGATAAAACTCTTGTTGAGTTTCTCGTTTTTCTTGATAAAGTTTTCGAGCGTGCCCTCAGTCTCTTTTGGACAGTTGGCAGTGATAGCCCAATAGGTTTTGTGGATTTCACCATCGCGAAACATAGCGTTGAGACGGCTCAGAGCCTTGCTGGTGCGTGCAAAAACCACAATACCCGATGTGGGACGGTCTAAACGGTGGGCAAGACCAAGAAAAACATCTCCGGGCTTGTTGTATTTTACTTTAATATATTGCTTCACAGAGTCGATGAGAGTCTTATCGCCAGTTTTATCGCCCTGAACAATCTCATTGACGGTTTTGGAAACAATGATAATGTGATTATCTTCGTAGAGTACTTGCATATTAAGCCACTTTTTCGCCGTGTTCTAATAAATATTCAGGAGCAATGTCCGCACCATTAGACCAAAAAATAGTATCCAAAAGTCCGAACTGCACAAACATTTTTTCATCTTTCAATTCCTCAAAGGCGGGATATTTTAACAGAGGGGCAAAATCCATCTTGCGTTTTTCGCCATTGTTGAATCCGCAGAGCAAAGTATGTCCGCCCAAGTATTCCACATCTGTAACTTTCAGTATCATAATTATTTAATTTTATTTATTTTACCTCCCTTTTGAGCAATCTCCCAAAGTTCAAGGAGTTCTTGTTGGTGTTCGTCTATAAACTGATTTACAATAGCAATAGTTTTAGAATGAGCCTTACCTTCAACAATACGGTCTTGAATAGTAATAGTAAACTCATCATCAGCACCGCTACGTATATGAATATGCGGTGGATTATGGTCAAAACCATACATATAAATCAAAATACCGTTGATAATAAAAATCGAGCCCATATTATATCTCTAAACCTATCTGCAAAGTTACAAATTTTATTTTACAAAGAAAACAGATTTCACTCCTTCACCAATCCCAGCCCTATCCTATTTCGATCTACATCCACTGTAAGCACTTTTACTCTTACGGGTTGGTTGATTTTGAGGACATCGGAGGGGTTGACGGGGTTGCGACGGGTGCCGCCAAGTTGCGAAACGTGCAAAAGTCCGCTGACGTGAACACCAAGGTCTACAAACGCTCCAAAATTTGTAACGTTGGTAACTATGCCGTTGAGTTCCATTCCCTCTTTTAGGTCGGTGATTTTTTCTACACTTTGCTCAAACTCAGGCACTTTAAACTCACCACGTGGGTCGCGACCAGGCTTTTCTAATTCGGTGAGAATGTCGGTGAGGGTGGGAAGACCGGTTTTGTCGTCAACATATTTTTTGATGTCGATTTTTTGACGCATATCCTTGTTGGTGATAAGGTCTTTAACGCCGCAGCCAAGGTCTTTTGCCATTTTGTTAACGATGTAATATTTTTCGGGGTGGACGGCAGAGTTATCTAACGGATTGTCAGCACCTTCGATACGGAGAAATCCTGCGCATTGCTCAAAAGCCTTGTCGCCCATTCGGGGAACTTTTTTGAGTTCGGTGCGCGAGCCAAACGGTCCGTTTTCTTTGCGGTAGTTGACAATGTTTTGCGCCAAGGCAGGTCCAAGACCCGAAACGTAGGTTAAAAGATGCTTGGAGGCAGTGTTGACATTTACGCCCACTTGGTTTACGCAACTGATTACCACATCGTCGAGACTCTCTTTAAGTTTGGTTTGATTTACATCGTGCTGATACTGTCCCACGCCGATGGATTTTGGGTCGATTTTTACGAGTTCGGCAAGCGGGTCTAACAGACGGCGGCCAATCGAAACCGCACCACGCACGGTGATGTCGTATTCGGGGAACTCCTCGCGGGCAACTTCCGAAGCCGAATATATCGACGCGCCCGACTCCGACACGATATATACCTGAATGTCGCGGTCGAAACGCACCTTTTTTATAAAGCGCTCGGTCTCACGGCTTGCGGTGCCGTTGCCGATGGCTATGCAGTCGATTTTGTATTGCTCCACAAGGGTTGTTACCTTGCTCATTGCGGCAAAAGCCTCTTTCATTCCCGAATGAGGATAAATAGCCTCGTTGTGGAGGAGGTTACCTTGTTCGTCGAGACAAACAAGTTTGCAGCCGGTGCGGAAACCAGGGTCGAGAGCGAGAATGCGTTTTTTACCCAACGGACTTGCTAACAATAAGTTGCGGAGGTTTTCGGTAAATACTTTGATAGCCTCCTCGTCTGCCTTTTCTTTGGCAATATTGGCAAATTCGGTCTCCATTGAGGGTTGAAGCAGACGGTCGTAACAATCTTCGGCAGCAATCTTAATTTGCTCTGCGCCATTGCCGTGACCTTTAACATATTGACGTTCAAGCATATTAATAGCCTTATCGTCGTTGGGTTTGATAGTAATCTTTAAGAAACCTTCGTTTTCGCCACGCATAAGGGCAAGCAAACGGTGAGAGGGAATGCGTGAAAGTGGTTCTGAATAGTCAAAATAATCTTTGAATTTCTGCGCCTCCTCTTCCTTTCCTTTCACTAACTTACTGAAAATTATTGCCTCGCGGTTGTAAAGATTTCGCATACGGTTGCGGGTGTCAACATTTTCGTTGATATGTTCGGCAATAATGTCGCGAGCACCTTGGAGAGCATCGTCGATAGATTCCACCTTGTCGTTGAGAAACGGGGCGGCAAGTTTTTCGGGGTCGGCATTCTGTTGAAGAAGAATCTTGTCGGCAAGCGGTTCGAGACCTTTTTCCTTAGCCACCGAAGCGCGGGTCTTTTTCTTCTGTTTATAAGGCAGATAGAGGTCTTCAAGGTC
>JAGCVU010000292.1 GCA_017962175.1 Bacteroidales bacterium
AATTTTTCACCGTCGGAGCAGGTGTCGGCGGCAGTTACCAATGCCGAAATTATGCTCGCATACATCACTGAACACGGCATCAACATTAGTAAAGAACACGTTAACAACGTGGTTCATTCTAAATATCTTTTGCAAAACAAGCAATGGAGTCCCGAAGCCGAGGTGGATTTACGCCTCACTTACAACGAGTTGACCAAACTTATTGCGCCCGTTACTATCGACAGTCTTATTGCTTCGAAACCTATGCCGCGCAAAAATCCCGGTAAAATTTGCCGTGCGCTCAATATTCAAAACCATATGCCGCTATCGCAATGGTCGGTAACGGTTTACACGTTTCTCTCGCTATTTATTATGGCTATTTTGCTGTTGGTACAGATTTATTTCTTCCTCGGCAGCACACGTATGAACCATATTCAAGAGTGCAACCAAAAAATCGCTGAAAAACAGAGCCGTCTCAACGAACTTATGCTTGTGCTCAACAACGGTGCTGACGATTCTGCTCTCGCTCTCGAAAACGAGCAGTTGCAAAACGAGATGATTGAACTTGATAACGAAAAAACTTCTAATATTCAGCATCTTATACCTTGGGTAGATTATTTGCAAAACCTTGTTACCCTTTCGCCTAAAAAGAAACAGGCACGTGAGGAGGCTGCTCTCAATGCCGCTCAGGAGGGTGTTGCCGCCAATACCGACACTATTCAGCAGGCGCAGAGTTATCTCGTGATTATTGGTATTTACCTTTTGCCGCTGTTGTACGGTATTATGGGCGGACTTTCGTTTGTTTTGCGCGAAATCACTTCCGAGGTGCGGAGTCTTACGTTCTCGCGCGTTACCAATACTAAATATTTGTTGCGCATTGTGTTAGCCTCACTTGCAGGACTTTCTATCGGATTGTTCTGGGGTGATTTGGAAAAAACGCAGCAATTTGGAATAGCATCCCTATCACCAATGTTGCTCGCATTCCTTGCCGGCTATTGCGTAGAATATCTCTTTATGTTTATCGAACGTATTGTTACCTCGTTTGTAAAAAAATACGGGGAGGAGAAAAAATAATTACATCGCCCCTGTAAACAAATTTATATCCTTAGATGAGATTTTGAATTTTTTGCCAAGATAATCGTTGGTGAGGATGCCCATATAGGTGTAGATGCCGTTGCGGAGGCCGTAGTTGTGCTTGATTTCATCTTTTACGCCACCGTTGCGGCAGATTTCTAAAAATATCGGGTACATTATGTTGCTGATGGCAATGGTGGCTGTACGTGGCACCAGAGCCGTGATGTTGGGCAAACAGTAGTGTATGATGCCGCATTTGGTGAATGTGGGTTTTTCAAACGAGGTGGGACGGCTTGTTTCAAAGCACGAACCCGTTTCGATGTTGAGGTCAACAATCACGCTGCCTTTTTTCATTCCCGCAATCATATCCTCAGTAACCACAGGGTAGGGCATAGCCTTGATGCTCTTTGCGCCAATTACGGCATCGGCAGAGGCAAGGGCTTTTTTGAGTACTTGCGGTTGAAGAATTGATGTAAATATCTCTTTGCCAAGTTTTTGGGTGAGCCTTAACAGGTTGTAGACCGAATCGTCGAACACCTTTACCTCAGCGCCAAAGTTGTCGGCTGTGCGTGCGGCAAACAAAGCCGCTGTGCCTGAGCCAATTATCACCACCGATGCGGGAGTTATGCCAGTTACGCCACCTAACAATACGCCTTTGCCGCCACGCTGACGACCGAGGTATTCGGCTGCCGTTATTACTGCGCTGCGTCCTGCAATTTCGCTGTGCGAGTAGATAATCGGGAAAAAGTCCTTGTCGCTCTTGATATATTCTAACGCTATGGCTATCACCTTTTTAGATAACAGTTTTTGAATATACTCCTTGGTGCGGATGGCAATTCCGAGGTACGAAATCACCGTTTGGCGCGGGTGCATAAGGTCTATTTCGTCGAGACTGAATGCCGATACTTTGATAACTATGTCGCAATCAAACACATCTTTCTTGTTTTGGCACAGTTCGGCACCTGCCTCAGAATATTCCATATCGGAGTAGTTGGCGCATTTGCCCGCTCCCTTTTGAATTTTGATGTGGATTCCGGCGTCGGAAAGTGCCGAAACAGCCATCGGGGTGAGCGGTGTGCGGGTTTCTTCGTGCTCGTCTTCGCAGGGCACGCCTATTGAGAGCGATTCTTTGCCCTTGGTGGCGGCTTGGAGTTCTTCTTGCGGTATGCAGGTGTAGTCGGTGATGCTGCACTGTGTCATAACTGATGTGTTTTTAAGTTGTTAGAAAGTTTCTATATTAACGGTTCGCTGATGGTCGTTGTCGGCGGTGATGGTAACTTTGAGGGTGTCGGGCGGGAGGATGGGCTCAATCACTTCGGGCCACTCTATCAGGCTGATACCGTCGCCGTATAGATAGTCTTCTGCGCCTGCCGACATTGCTTCTTCAAGGTCTTTGATGCGGTAGAGGTCGAAGTGAAACAGACGTGTGCCTTTTGCCGTAAGGTATTCGTTTACAATGGCAAAGGTGGGACTCGATACGTTGTCCTCAACGCCGAGACTGCGACAAAAGGCTTTTATAAAAGTGGTTTTGCCGGCTCCCATTCCGCCGTAAAAAACTATGCAGTGGCAGTCGGAGTAACGGCTAAGTAGCAGTTCTTTAAATTTTTGTGCCGCTTGGTCTATTTTGCTAATATCCTCAATTACAATTGTTTCCATTATTTTTTAGGTGTGAGAGTTATAAGCGGAATAAGCATTTCGTCGAGACTTATGCCGCCGTGTTGAAAAGTATCTTTGTAATATTTGGCGTAATGGTTATAGTTGTTGGGATATGCCATAAAGTCGTTGTGATGCGCAAAAATGTACCGTGTGCGCATATTGGGCGCGGGCAGCATTATGCGGTCGGCGTTTTCGGGGGCGTAAACCTCTTTTGCATTGAATGTTATGTTTTGACCCTGTTTGTAGCGCAGGTTTGAGGTGAGGTTTTTGTCGCCGATTATTTTTATGGCATTGTTTACCTTCACGTTGCCGTGGTCGGTGGTGAAAATTATCTTAAAGTCGGTGTCAGACAGTATTTTGAGCAATTCAAACAGGGCAGAATGTTCAAACCACGTTTTTGTGATGTCGCGATACGAAGCCTCGTCGTCGGCAAGTTCGCGCATCATCGACACTTCGGTGCGGGCGTGGCTTATCATATCCACAAAGTTGTAAACCGCCACGTTAAGTTGGTTGTTGATAATGTTTTGGATGTTGTCGTTGATTTTTTGACCGTCTTTGTTGGTGAACGTTTTGCAGTAATAGAACTTGATGTCGGTGCGGAAACGTTTTAGCATAGTCTCAATCAACTTGTCCTCGTTGTTGTTTTTGGAGTGCATTTCATCTTCGTAGGCCCAAAGTTCGGGAAAATGCTTTGCAATGTCCAACGGCATAAGTCCTGCAAACATAGCGTTTCGGGCGTATTGTGTGGCGGTGGGCAAAATGCTGCACATTATATCCTCGTGCTCTACGTTAAAATATTGTGCTATAAGAGGTTGAATGATTTTCCAATGGTCGAAACGGAGATTATCGATCACTATCCAAAATATCTTTTCGCCGTTGCGGATGGCGGGGAGTATTTTCTCTTTAAAAATGTCGGGCTGCATAATGGGACGGTCTTCGCGACTGCCTGTGAGCCAACGTTCGTAGTTTTTTTCGATATATTTGCAAAACTCGCGGTCTGCCTCGTTTTTTTGGTTGGCGAGAATCTCCGAGAGTGTTTTGTCGGAGGCAATGCCGTCGAGTTTAAGTTCCCAATCCACAATTTTTTTGTAGAGGTCGGTCCACTGCGCAAAATTGCTTACCGAACAGAGGTCGATGCTCAGTTGACGAAATTCCTGTTGATAGTCCTCGGTGGTTTTTTTGGTAATGAGACGGGTGTTTTCGAGGTTTTTCTTAATCGAAAGCAAAATTTGGTTGGGGTTGACGGGTTTGATAAGATAATCAGCCACATTGTAGCCCACAGCATCGTCCATAAACTCCTCGCCGTCGTTTTTGGTAATCATCACGCAGGGGATGTCGGGCTTTATCTTCTTGATTTCGCGCAGAGTCTCCAAACCGCTGAGACCCGGCATATTTTCGTCGAGAAAAATAATATCAAAAAAATTGTTTTTTACCAATTCGAGCGCGTCGTTGCCGTTGTAGGCGGTTTCTATTTCGTAGCCCTTGCTTTTGAGAAACAGAATCTGCACTTTCAGTAGGTCGATTTCGTCGTCCACCCAAAGAACCGTTGCCTTTTTAGTGTTTGCTGTTTCCATTTTCGAAGTTTTAAAGGTCGTTTTTGTCGCGGACAATGCCGTGGAGAATGATTCTGAGCAGGCCGTCGATTCGATTGGTAAACAATGCGGGATTTTCGGTGCGGAGAATATAGTCTTCGATACCCTTCACCGCCATAATTATTGCCACTGCCGCCATATCAAGGTTGGTAATGCTGAAATAATTTTTCTCTACACCCTCCTCTAAGATATTGTGAAACAGGCGGATTTCCTCGTTGTCGTAAAAAATATTCAAACGGCGCACAAAGTCGATATGGCGCAAACGGGTGTTTTTCAACGCGGAGTGAAAATTGTTGTACACCTTGATGGTGTTCATTCTTGTGATGATGTAGGTTTTGATTTTGTCGGCGGGGTTTTCGTTGCTGTTGATAGAGTCGATCATATTACGGCGGAAAGCGATAGCCTCTTTCAACACCACAGCCTGAAAAATCTGCTCCTTGCTTTTAAAATAGTAGTAAATAGAACTCTTGCCCTTGCCTACCGCCTTGGCAATGTGATCCATACGAGTTTTGTCGTACCCGTATTTGTTGAATACTTGCCGCGCAATTTTGATAATCGCGTCGCGGTTTTTGTTTTTTTTGAGTGATTCGTTTTGATCCATTTTGATACTATTTTTTCGCATTTCAAAGATAAAAGAGATTTGCGGAAATTGCAAATGAAATGCGGAAAAATTTTTTTCTATTTCTGAAAAACCGTGGCTGCTACAACTCCAACCTCTCAATCTTCCCCACAACCGCCGAGTTTTTCATCTCTTTTTCAAGTAGATAGAACTCTTCGCGGGCTACTTTTTGGGTGATGGTTCCGTTGCGGAGAACGTGGATTTCATCGCAAGTGTCGCTGAGAGTGGAAAAAATGTGCGACGAGATTATCACCGTTTTGCCTAACTCTTTGAGCCTGTGTATTATCTCGGTGAGAATAATGCTGCCGTTGAGGTCGATGCCG
>JAGCVU010000293.1 GCA_017962175.1 Bacteroidales bacterium
CAACAGCGTAATTACAATAATACCGCCCAAAAGCGATGTCCTGATTCCCAAATAAATCATCAATGAAAATGCAAACGCACCGTAAACAATTGACGGTATGCCATATAACACGTCGAAAGCAAGCCTCGTCCAATATGCAAGCCGCGATTTTTGCGATTTAAAAACATTGAGGTAAAACACGATTGGGATGCTGATTATCAGTCCGATAACCGTTGAAGAAATTACGATATACAACGACCCGACTGTTGCGTTCAGGAATCCGCCCTCGCCGCCGATATAGAATCCGCCTTTTGGCAGCGACGACACCATCTCCCACGTTATACAGCCGAATCCGCGTTTGAAAATTGTATATATAATGCTCGCCACCATCACAAAAACCACTGCGACGGCTGCCACCATAAAGCCCTTGGCGATTTTTTCAAAAATAATGCTTGGTTTCATAATTTATCTTTTTTCTATCTTCCTCAATATCAGCCTCGAAGCCAAATTAAAAATTATCACTACAACTAACAGCAACAGCGCGGCAAACATCAACGCCGATTCGTAGAGCGGCAGGGAGAGCATTTCGCCGTAATTGTTGGCAATTAGTGCGGGCAATGGATAGCACGCATCTAACAGAGTTTTAGGTACTTCGGGGAGGCAACCGCAGACCATCAAAACGGCAATTGTTTCGCCCAAAGCCTTTGAGATTGCAAGCACAACCGAGGCAAAAATGCCCGATAATGATTTTTTTATTACAACGTTTTTTGCTGTCTGCCAACGTGTTGCACCAAGTGAATAAGCGGCGGCGCGGAGGTCGTCGGGCACGGTGGAAAACAATTCCACAAACAGGCTCACCAATATCGGCACAAGCATCAGACTCAGTACAATGCCCGCCGCCAAAACTGTGTAGCCCGTGGAAAATTCGCCCGACAAAATAGGCGCGATATTGTCAGAAATCAATGGTACAATCACAATCGTGCCCCAAACGCCAAAAATCACACTTGGCAGCGACGCCAAGATATCCAAGGCGGGGAAAACGAATTTTTTGACACGTTTTTTGGCGTATTCGGTCAGAAAAATTGCCGTCATCAACGACAGCGGCAAGGCTATCATTATCGCCAATAATGTAACCCAAATTGTACCCATAATGAATGGCAGAAATCCAAAATGATTTTTGAACGGTTGCCACGACGAATCAGTTATGAGTCCCCACAGCGAATGTTCTTCTAATATCGGTATCGACTTGAAATACAGACCGATAGCCATTACAAACACAAAGGCAATCGAGATTATGGTGACTGCCATCATAACCCCGTTTGCCGTCTTGTCTTTTATGATTCTGAATTTGTTCATTTATTTTTGGCCAATGCTATTATTAAACGTTGCAAAATTACGTGAGAGATTGTTTCGAGAAGGGGAAACGATGGTGGAATATTGCAGTTTATTAAATGAAGTTTTGCAGTTTTTTGCGGATAAAGTTGCCAAGTCAAGCATTTTTATTTATATTTGTGGTGTAAAAAGTAAAAAAATTGATATTATGAAACAGAAAATATTATTGATATTGATGCTTCTTTTGCCGCTGTCCTCTATGGCTCAAAAAGTGGCATACGCTGTATTCAAAGACAGCACTTTGACTTTTTATTATGACGATAAAAAGCCGGAGGGGGCGTATGATGTAGAAAATATGGTAGTAGACGAGTATGGTAAAGATGTTAAAGAATGGGGCGAAGTCTCCGAACAGATTAAAACCGTTGTATTTGACAAGTCGTTTAAAAATTGCAAACCAAAAAGTTGTAATAGTTGGTTTGCAGGGTGTGAAAATCTTACTTTCATAGAAGGCATAAAAATAAACCTTAACACTTCTGAGGTTACTGATATGGAGAATATGTTCAGGGATTGTAAAAAACTAATAAACCTTGATGTTAGCGGATTCAGTACTGATAAGGTTACTGATATGCATGAAATGTTTTATTGCTGTATAAACCTTGAAAACCTTGATGTCAGTGGGTTCAATACAAAAAATGTTACTAATATGTGGGGTATGTTTCAAGGGTGTTTAAAACTGACAAGCCTCGATGTCAGCAGGTTCTATACATATAATGTAATTAATATGGCGTATATGTTTTCCGAATGTGTGACCCTGACAAGCCTTGATGTCAGCGGTTTCAAGACAGATAATGTTATGAATATGGAGTATATGTTTTCTGGGTGTACAAATCTGACAAGCCTTGATGTCAGCGGTTTCATTACAGACAATGTTATAAATATGGAGTATATGTTTTATTTGTCTAAAAAACTGACAAATCTTGATGTCAGCGGGTTCTATACTTATGGTGTTGGTTCTATGGAGGGTATGTTTGCTTATTGTAATGACCTTAATACAATCTATGTTGGTGACGGTTGGAATACAAGCGGGGTATTAGTCACAGATTATATGTTTAGCGGTTGCACCAACCTTATCGGCGGACAAGGAACAAAATATGACAAATCCCATACCGACGCAAAATACGCCCATATCGATGGTGGCAAATCCAATCCTGGATATTTTACAAAAAAATAAAAAAACAACCCCGACAATTTGATTCGTCAAATATTGTCGGGGTTGTTTAATTTAGTGCATTCATTTACTTGCCCTCAGCCAATGTTTTCAAAGCCTTGTCGAGTTTGTCTTGTGAAATTTTGATGTAGCCAACTGGGTCGTTTTTCTTCTGACCGTCGGTGAGGACGTACTGCAAAAATGCCTTTACAACAGGGTCGGTGGGCACGCCTTTGGTAACGAGGTAGAGGTCGCGAGCGGGCGGCGAAGGATATTTGCCCTCTGCAATTGCCTTTGTTACAGACTCTTTCACGTCGTAGAATTTTTCATCGTCGGTGATTGTGCCGTCTTCGTTGGCATCAACAGGGAAAATCTCCAAACCATCGTTAAGTTTGTGAGTATCATTGTTGTAGGCATAACCAATATTATTGAAACCAATACCGTAAATGTCCTTTTGAATGGCTTCGGCAAGTCCGGGGTCGCCAAAAAC
>JAGCVU010000294.1 GCA_017962175.1 Bacteroidales bacterium
CACTAACATTATGGGATGGCTCGCACGACTATTCGGTTTCGGTAAAAAAAAGCAGCCCGACACCGTAGACAAAAGCAACATTAAAGAATCAAAAAACACCACAGCGGTAGCCAAGGGAATGGTAAACGCCACAACCCTCAACGCCCGCGAATCACCGTCAACCGACGCCAAGGTGCTCTACAAACTCAAAAAACACACCATCGTTTCAATTCTTCAAAAAAAGGGCGATTGGGTAAACATCAGCACCGAAGCCGGTGAGGCATATTGTATGGCAAAGTATATCGACATCACCGACACTGTTCAAAAGGTGGTGGTTAACGCCAAAGTGCTCAACGTTCGTTCGTTTTACTCAACCGACAGCACCATCAACGGCAAGGTGTACGAAGGCAACGTGCTTGTGGTAGTAAGCAAGCACAAAGGTTGGTATGGCGTTGATTTTAAAGGTAAAACCGGCTACGTGAGCGCCGAATTTGTAACCCTTTTGGAAGATGGCAAATCATCTAACAACACTACCAAGAAGACCACCGACAACACTACCAAAAAAGATACCGACACTCGCGTTTTCTTCAATTCGCGTGCCGACCTCAAAAAAGTGGAACTTGCTCCTTCTAAGCAACTTTCGGCTGAGGGTCAAGACCGTTATGGCAAAATTGCCGTTAAAACTTGGAACAAATACGGCAATCTCGTTACCAAAATTTCTAAGGAACTCGGCATTGAGGTTGAGATTGCCCTCGCGGTAATATGCGTAGAGAGCGGCGGCGACGGTTTCGCTTCCGACGGCAAAATGCTTATCCGTTTTGAAAACCACGTGTTCTACACATATTTCGCCAAAACCGACGAAGGCAAGAAAGAATACGATAAGTACTTCACATTCAATAAAGAAAAGAAACGCGAAGACCACAAATACCGTCACAAAAAGAGCGACGATTGGACAATTTCGCACAACGGACAGGCCACAGAATGGGAGGCGTTCGGCATTGCCCGCGCACTCGACGAGCAGAGCGCAATGTACTCAATATCAATGGGTGCGCCGCAGGTTATGGGCTTCAACTACAAGAGCATAGGCTATACTTCGGTAAAGGATATGTACGAGGCTTTCTCTAAGGATATCCGTTATCATATTATGGCATTGTTCGATTTCTGCACAGCCAAGAGTTCTCGTGTTCAGTACCTTCTCACAGGCGATTTCCTCTCATTTGCAAAGGAATACAACGGACTTGCCGCTCCTGCACAATACGAAAAACGCCTTCAACAGTACTACGAAATTTATAAAAAATTATTATAAATTTTGAAAAGCATCGTTTTAGACTATCCGTGGTATACGCTGTTGCTGTGTTTTGTGGCAGCAGCAGCCATTACCGCTGTATCTTATTATAAAAACAAAAGGCTTGCCGAATTTCAGCCTTACAAGATTTATATACTTGCAGGTCTGAGGTTTACCGCACTTTTTATAACGGGCATTCTTTTGCTCAATATTTTTATAAAAACGCAGACCAACCGCTCCGAAAAACCTGTTCTTCCTGTTGTAATCGATAATTCAGGTTCGATGATAATGCGTGGCGAGGATAGCGGCGATTCACTTAAAGCATTTTATAGTTCGTTGATGCAAGCCGTTGACAATCTGAAAGATAACTATAATGTAAAACTTTATACTTTCGGTTCTAACTTGTCGTCGGACACATCGCTCAATTTTACCGAAAAAGCCACCGACTATTCTCAAATGCTTGACGCACTTAAAAACGGACTTTACAACACCAATGCTAACTCGTTGATATTGTGCAGCGACGGTATCTGCAACAAAGGTCAAAATCCTGTTTATGCCGCTCAACAATCGGGCTTTAAAATCTTTACCGTGGCAATGGGCGACACTACGCAATATTGCGACCTATCTATCTCAAAAACAGTGTACAACGAAACCTCTTTTCTTGGTAACGAGTTTTCTATCGAAGTTTCTGCCTCGGCAAAAATGCTAAAAGGGCAAAAATCTATCTGTGAGATAACCCACAAGGGCAAGACGGTGTTTTCTGAGCCAATCAACATCGCATCCGACGGCTATATCCAAAACATCACCGCCACGCTCAAAGCCTCCGAAAAGGGTCTGCAAAAATACACCGTTTCGTTTCGTCCGCTCAACAACGAAATCACCACCGAAAACAACACTCGCGAAATTGTTATCGACGTTATCGATGATAAATATAAAATCCTCATACTCAGCGAATATCCTCATCCCGACGTGGCAGCACTGCGTTCGGCTTTGAGTTTTAATTTAAGTTATGATTTAACAGTCTCTACCATTGAGGAATTTGGCGACAAACCGCTCACCGGCTACAATCTTGCAGTTTTGGTTCAACTGCCAAGTGCTAATGCGCAGTTTGTCAACCGTTTAACCGAAATGCAACGCAAGGGAATCCCCACACTTTTCGTGGCAGGAGCCAAAACTGACATCACCGCTTTCAACAAACTAAACCGTTGCATTGAAATTGAACCTTCTGGTAATAGTTTTGAAGATGCTCTTGCCTCTACAAATATAAATTTTCCGCTTTTTGCCTTAGAGCAGCGCACAACGGATTTTCTCACGCGTACACCTCCGCTCAATTGCCGTTTTGGTACATACAACGTTCTTCCAGCCGCCAAAGTGCTTGCATATCAAAAAATTAAAAACGTTCAAACCACCAAACCTTTAATTGCCATCTGCGACCCCTCGGTAGCCAAATCGGCTGTGATAGCAGGGGAGGGGTTATGGCGTTGGCGCATAGACTGTTACAAGCGTTACCGCACACACGAGATGTTCGATCAGTTTATCGGTCGCATAGTGCAGTTTCTTGTTTCTCGCAATACTCAGGAGCAGTTTTCGCTCACCTCGCAACGTATCTACAACCTTGGCGACCCGGTTTGTTTTTCTGCCAAAGTGTCGGACAAACAGATGCAACCCATCACCGATGCCGAGGTAACAATCACAATATCAAACGATAACAACTTCCGTCAAACCTACACACTTCAACCCGCCGCCTCTGGATATTTTCTCCGAATCGACACCCTCAAAACTGGCACATATAATTTTGAGTCCACCGCCAAATTCCGTGGTGGAAAACTCACAAAATCAGGCGGTTTCTCCATCATCGAAAACTCCGCCGAAACCGAAGACCTACGCGCCAACCACACTGTGCTTCAAAAAATGTCCACCACCACCGGCGGCAAAATGTATTACCCTGCCGACATAACCACAATGACTAACGACCTCATCACCCTCCGCGACGCCAAACCCGTCATCTTCACCGAAACCACCACCGCCGGCTTGATAGAATTAAGATGGCTTTTTTACCTGATACTCATATTGTTAACAGCCGAATGGGTAATGCGAAAATGGTGGGGAACGGTGTAGTTATTTCCTCGGCTTAGCGTTTTTAGCAAACTCAAAGAGTTGAAACGGTAGGTGGCAGTATCCATCGGGATTTTTGTCAAGATAATCTTGATGATATTCCTCGGCGGGGTAATAGTTTCTGAGTTTTGCAATTTCGGTAACGATAGGCTTGTCGTAATTTTTTTGAACATCGGCAAAGTATTGACGGATAACACTTTCGTCATCCTCATCTACAAAATAAACACCAGTGCGGTATCGTGTACCCTCATCGTGACCCTGACGGTTGAGAATCGTTGGGTCGATAGCGTGGAAAAACATTTCGAGCAAGAAATTGAGCCCTACAACCTCTTCGTTGTAAACCACCTTCACCGTTTCGGCAAACCCTGTGGTATCGGTATAAACCTCTTTGTAAGTGGGGTTTACTGTGTTTCCGTTGGCAAAACCTGTTTCGGTATCCACCACACCCTCCACCTGTTTAAAAAAATGCTCTGTACCCCAAAAGCATCCCCCTGCAAAATAAATCTCTTTCATTTCACTATTGTTTTATTTTTTTGCAAAAATACATAACCGCTGCGAATTTTGATAATGGAATAGTGCAGTTTTTTGAAGGAAAAAGGCTGTTGAGAGGCTTTATTTTGTGATTTTAATTTTTTTGATTTGTAACTATTTTTTTTCAAAACAAATGCTTATCTTTGTAAAATCAGAAAAATTGAAATTATGATAACTACACCACAATACATACAACTAAATCTTAATATTCCTTTTGCTGATTTTGAGGATTTCAACAAATTTGCGAAAGGAAAAGGATGGACATTTCAATATATTCCCCTTGAAGAGGCTGACAAAGAAGTTGACTATCATTTCCCTACTCCACAAACCTCCGAAGAGGCTTGTAAAGAAATTGACGAGATTGAAGCCGAAGTAAGTCAAGGAAAATTTGTAACACTCGAAGAATTTATTTCTCATACCGAAAAAAAACTTAGCGAGTATGAAGATTGTCCTCTCTGAAAAGTTTCAAGACAAATGGGATGGTTATCTCGACTATTGTGTTTCTAATTATGGTAAGGCATTAACTGATAGGAAGAAATCTTTGATGTATAATGCATTAAGCCGATTATCAAAGTTTCCCGAAAGCGGACGAAAAGAACCATTATTAAAAGGTAAGGATAAAATATACCGTGCCATTTTGTTTGACACAAAGTATAAAATAATATATACTGTTAACGAAGATCATATTCTTTGCGAAACACTGTGGGATATGCGACGAAATCCTGATAAGTTACAGAAAGAGTTTTGATTTTTGTTTTCATAGTAGAATTATTGTTTATTATTATGTGCAAATGTATTAAAAATATTTAGATTTGCATTATAAAAAATACAAAATCAACTTATTCACAGACCCAATCATGCACATCGAACAATTTCGTGAATATTGCCTTTCGTTGCCGTGCGTTACCGAGGATTTTCCTTTCGACGAGGATTTGCTCACGTTTCGCGTATGCAACAAGATTTTTGCTTGTATAGCAATGAGTAACCCAAATTTGGCGGTTATGAAATGCGACCCAGAACGCGCCGTCAATCTCCGCGAACAATACTCCGCCATTGAGGGTGCTTTCCATTGGAACAAAAAATTTTGGAACCAAATTCATTTCAATAGCGGCGTGGGCGATAAGTTGATTCTTGAACTCGTACGTCACGCTTACGACGAGGTGGTGAAAAAATTACCCAAAAAAGATCGGGAAGCCCTTTTAAAAACATCTTAGAGTACAATTCCAAGCACGTGTACATCGTCGGTTTGTTCGTTGTCGCCTTTCCATTCCAAAAATGTGCTCACCAATTGTTTATGCTGTTCGTCCATAGATAGACGACAATTTTTGAGAAGGAGTTTTTCAAACTGAGCGGTGTAAAAACGTTTTTGACGTTCGCCGCCCATTTGGTCGGGATAGCCGTCGGTGGTGGCGTAGGCAATGTCGCCGTGGTTTACCTTGAAAATTATGCTGGTAAAGGGAATTGTATCGCGACGGTCGATGCCTATGGTCATGCGGTTGCCTTTGAGACGTATCAAGTAAGCATCGTTTTGTTCGTTGGTGATAATTTTGCTGCCCGACGATTCGCAAATAGCGATAGTTTCGGCATCGGGCGTTCCAAATCGTAACAAATATGCGTGCGAATATGCTCCGGCAAAATCCATTATGCAGCGGTCGCGGTCGTAAACAAACATACTTGCATCCATACTATCGCTCGATTCGCCGTCTTTGTCGCGTTGATGAAGTTGGTGGATAATGCCAGTGCGCACCATGTTGAGAATGTTGGCAGAGGTGATGTCGTCGAGTTTGTTGAGCGTTTGATTGAGCATCACCTGACCGAGCATACTGATAAATGCGCCCGGCACGCCGTGTCCTGTGCAGTCGGCAACGGTAAACACCGAAAGTCCGTTTTTGTAACCCACCCAATGGAAGTCGCCGCTAACAATGCTTCGAGGCATATTAATTACAAAATGGTCGCCAAGAATTTCGTCTGAGAATATTTTCATCGGTTGCACGGCGTCTTGAATACGTCGTGCGTAGGTGATAGAATCGTGAATTTCTTTGTTTTGAGCATCAATTTTTTCGTATGCTTTGTGCAGTTCGGTGATGTTGGTACTTACCCACACAATCATCATAATTTCCCCATCGTCGTCTAAAATCGGTGTAACGTATGCCTGAACCCAAAACGGTGTGCCTTCCAAGTGTTTCATTTCGGCGGTGTAGGTTTGAGTTTCTTTGGTGGCAATCACTTTTTCGTATGTTTCGCGTGTTTCGGGGGTCATTGCACTGGCTTTAAGTGCAGGGTGAGTGTTAAGCTCTTCTATCTTAATGTGAGTTTCGCGCGAGAACGCATCGTTAAACCAAATCATCTTGCCTTCTTTGCTTGTAATGTAGATAGAGTTGCCTGTGGACGAAGCTACGGCAGAGAGCATTGTAAGTTCGTTGTTGCGTTCTTCGAGTTTTTGATTCATCTCGCGAAGTTCGGTGATATCGGTGTTTACCCACACAATCATAGAAATATCACCGTTGTCGTCGAGCACCGGCGTAACGGCAGTTTGAACCCACATCGGATTCATACCATTCCAATGGGTTATTTGCGAAGAATATGTTTGCGGTTGTTTGGTGGTAATCACTTTTTGATATACACTCTTGGTTTCCGGTGGCATTGCCGATGGTTTGAGTGCGGAGTGGGTGTGGAGTTCTTCAAAAGAGATGTTAGTGTCGTGGGCAAATGCATCGTTGAACCACATAAAATTGCCTTGGGCATCGGTTATAAATATAGAGTTGCTCGTCATAGATGCCACTGCCGACAATATGCGAAGTTCTTTGTTGCTGGCTTCTAACATTTCGGTGGTGGCGCGGAGCTCTTGGTTTTTTTGAGTGATTTCTTCCTGTTGCTTTTGAAGTTGTATTGAATGCTGTTCCAATTGGTCGCGCTGTTCTCGCAGTTGGCGGTTTTTTTTCTGTTTTTTGTAGAATAGTAAAATAATCACCCCCGACATTAATACCGACATAATGCAAAATGCTACTGTCCAATAGATTATGCGTTTGTCGTTGGCTATGGTGGCTTCTTGTTCTTCTTTAAGTTTTTTGGCGTATTCGCGTTCTTGTTCAAAAATGTGATCCATTTCTTCCCTTACCACCTCTTTGCTTTGTTTCATATCAAGCATATCTTGATAATAATTGTTGGCAATTTCAAGGTACTTGTAAGCTTTTTCGTAATTGCCTTTGTTGCGGTAATAATAGGCGAGACCCTGCGAGGCTTGATGCAAAAGTTTTACATCGCGAACGTGGTAGGCGGCGTTAAATCCTTTTTCAAAATTTACGTATGCCGAATCTTCCTGTTTTGTTTTGGTGTAATATTCGGCTAAGGTGATGTATGAATTGGCAATTTTTTCTTTTAGTCCAAAACGTTTGCGGATGTCGAAACTTTTGAGTATGTTTTTGATGGCTTCGTCGTACATTTCTTTTTTCTGATAGGTGATTCCAAGACCATTGTATCCATCGCTGAGATATTTGTACGAATTGAGTGCCGAAGAATCTTTAATCGCTTTGTTGAACCCTTCGATACCTTTATTGTATAGTGTAATGGCATCGTCGTATTTTTCAGTGGTGCGTTTTATGTCGGCTGATACTATGTATGCAGTGTTTAAATAATTGATATACAATTTGTTGTCTGCATATTTTTCGTCGGTTAAAATTGTCAGTGCTTCCGAACTATATGTTTCTGCCTTGGGGTAATCTCCTTCTTTGTAGAATGTAATGGCAGCGTTGAGAAACACTTCGCTATTGAGTAGAGGGTCTTCGGTGTAATCGTTTTTTACTATGCTAATGGCATTGAGTATATTACGAATGGTAAGTACCTCGTTGTGAGCGTAATCGTAGGTAAACGCAGCAAAACAATGAATCTTGGCAAGTTGACGATATGCATTTTGTTGTTCTAATTCTTTGATGGCTTTTTGATAAAGGGTAATGGCTTGATCTATTCTGTTGTGCTGTATCTTGCTGTATGCCTGCATTATAATAGAGCGAACGTAGACATCGTTGTTGGTGGTATTTTGGGCAAGCTGAGTCATTTTTTCGAGGCAACGGTTTCTGCCGTTTTCGTCCTCAATGATATCGTAAAGTTGGTAAAGACGCGAAATTGAACCTGTTTTTTTGTCAATGTCTTTTTCGTTTTCAAGAGCCTTTTCGGCTTCCATCAACGTGTTGAGCCACAATTGTTTGTTTCTTGGGTCAATGGTATATAATTGCGCAGTGATCCGTTGTTCCTCATCGCTACGGTAATAGGTGTAAACATTTTCAAATTGTCCTTTGCAATGGTTAACAACGGCGGTTAATAGTATTATGGTTAATAGTAGTATTCGCATTATGTAGGTTTTATCAGTTTGGATAATGCAAATATACACTTTTTTCTTGAATAATAAACCAATTACCGCAAAAGATTTTAAAAAAGATTAAAAAGAGAGAAAAATGAACCCCTCATCACTTTCCTAAGCGTCTAAAAAAACGCCAAGTAACCGCCGAACAAAGCATTGCCGACAGAAAATCCGACACAGCCTGACATATCTCCACGCCGGTGATTCCAAAAAAATGCGGCAATATCAATATCAGCGGAATAAAAAACATTCCTTGACGCGAAATAGAGGTAATGCTTGCCCAAAACCTTTCGCCGGTGGTTTGCAACAGCATATTTGCCAATATCACCAAGGCGCTAAACGGCATCGAAAAACATAAAAACCTCAACGCCGTGCTACCTATTTCCACCACTAAATGGCTCTCTGCCTTAAACATAGATAGAATTTCTTCGGCAAAAATCCAACACGACACCGCGCCGGTTACCAATATGCCGGTGCATACGGCAAGCGAAAAAAAGTAACTTTTGCGCACTCTGGCATAGTTGCCCGCACCGTAGGCAAATCCGCAGACAGGCTGAAAACCTTGTCCAAAACCTGCTACAAGCGAACCCACAAGCCAGTTTACACGTCCCACCACCGACATAGCCGCCACAGCCGCATCGCCGTATACGCCTCCTGCACGGTTGAGTAGGATAGTGGCGGCGGCACTGCATCCTTGG
>JAGCVU010000295.1 GCA_017962175.1 Bacteroidales bacterium
GGTTCAGCCGCATAAACAGAACCCAGAACGAAAAAAACGAACAAGAAAGAAAGTAACTTTTTCATAATATACGATTTACGATGTTGAACCTCCAGTGCAAAGTTGAAATCCGCAGCAAAAGTACGCAAAAAACGGTTACGTTCGACTATGCGAACAGCATAGAGGTTAAAACATCGTGCGAAAATTTGACGGACACCGCGGTTGATTAGGGTCATTTTTTTACGGTTGTCTCACACAGCAGACCCTCTGTCGTAGTCAAATATAAAAGACACTTTTTCCTGCTGAAGATGCCCTCTTGATAAGAGTTCAACAGCTGAAAGTATGTCAGGGAGAGTAGTGTATGGATTATTTGAAGATGGTATTATTTTTGCGAAGTTGTCCAATGAGCCTCTCAACAATGACAAACATGTCTCTAACTGCTCAAGAACATCCCTATCAACTGTATTGTCTTGTTTAGCATTGAAGATAGTGCCATCAAGTCCTTGGATGGCGTTTTTCATATCGTGTCTTACAAAATTCGACAACTGCTCCACGTGCCTGTCATTGGCTTCATTAATTGCACGAATAAGATTTTTATGGTGCTCCAACTCAATGGAGATTTTATCCAATTTCCGAGCAATGACCTCAGGATTTGTTCTCTGAGGCTGATGATATACATGTTTATTACGTCGGTGAGCCATTGATTTGAATAGTTCTATTATTAAACTCCCGCTGCAAAAATACAACATTTTTTCGGAGTTAGATGTTTGTATATTGAAATTTTTGTATTTTTGCAACGGAAAACGTGATGGCTTGGGGTCGCCTTGTTTGCGTAACTTAGCTGTTGCGTTTTTCTTTATATGAAGGACAATTCTTGGTGATTGTATAGAAATAATACTTATTAGCCTTTATTGGATTGGGATGATCTGGTTTGAAATGTCCGACATTTATATAGGCTTTTTCTCCATTCGGCAGAACTGTCTCAAAATAATAAAAATAGTCAGTTCTTTCTTTGAGTTTGATAGTCTGCTTGCGTGTGTTGTGAGTTGTATCGCTTTCTGTTATACTGACAAGGTGTCCGTTTTGAATATATTCAGATATTTTTGGTAATATGGTTGATTAGGGTCATTTTTTTACGGTTGTCTCACATAACAACTGTTGATTTTGTATTTTTGCGGAATGAAAAAATTGCTTAATCTTTTATACGGTAGTGAGATAAAATGGGCGTTGCATAGGCAATGTGGATGATGGCGGCAGGTGTCACGATGATGACGATGATGCAGTAACCGATATTTTGCAGAAATTTTTTCATAATTTTTCGTTTTTGGTGTTGTATGTTTCAAAATTGTTGTATTTTTGCAGCGTCTTCTTCGGAAGACCGTCGGGACGCGTTATCCTTGTGGCGGGTACCTAAACCGGAAACTGCCAAAGAGCACTCACAGAGTGCTTTTTTTTATTTCTTCCAAATCTTCAAAAAGTTTTGTGTATAGTTGTTGGCTTTTGCCACTTTTCTGTTGACGAATATTCTCCTTTTCCCCTTCAATATTAGTACTTCAATCGCTTTGTCGTTGGCATTGAAGTAGTCCTTGATTTCACCGGCAAGCGTTCTTGGGTTGTAGTCTGTACACATATTCAATACTACTCTACGAGTTTGTCCGATGGATTCTGTTAGTCTGTTCCCGACAGAATGTTCGCCTGTTATGGTTTTCAGATCATAATCTTTATAGATTCCTTTTCGGACTACTATGTAGTCTGCAGTTCTGCCTGAACTTGGATTGGGGAGTATGAAAACCTTGGTGTCTTTATCTGCCGTTATTTTTTTTGCCCCAGCAAGTAAATTCGGCATGTCTTTATCCGTTTCATTTCCCACCCAAAAAACATTTTTGGAGTCGGGATGCGGTTGATTAGGGTCATTTTTTTACGGTTGTCTCACTTCTGTTACGTTTTTCTTTTTTTTCATAAATTTTCGTTTTTGGTGTTTGTATTGTATTTTTTTGTATTTTTGCAGCGAAATAAGAAATCCTGTTGAGGATGTCCCTGAGGACGAATCAGGTCGGCTACCCTCAATAGGATTTTTCTATATAAACTTTATGAAGTAAAAATGGATTTTGCCATCTGGATATTCCTTGAACTGCAATTCCGGTTGATTAGGGTCATTTTTTTACGGTTGTCTCACTCTATACCATCGAAAAAGAGAAACCCTCCGACCTTATTCCAGGACATAAAAAAAAGTGACTCCGAAAACGTCTACTCCTCCCTCAAGGGGCTTGGCGCGAATCACATCAGAATCACGGCTGCAAAAATACAAAAATTTTGAGATATACAACAAAATTTAAAAAATATTGTTGTATTTTTGCAGCGGCAGTTGGTTGATTAGGGTCATTTTTTTACGGTTGTCTCACCTCTGACGCACCGATGCAATACCTAATACCAAAAAACGATTACAGCCCGCAGAACGGCAATTTTCACGAAAATAAAAAAACATATCACCAACCCCGCGCGGCTTATGAATATTTTTCGTAACTTTGCCGCGAAATCAAACGACAAAGCAACCATGGCAAAGCAGAAACCCAAAGACGAACTGACAACGGAAATGCACTACGAGTTCCTCGGGGACATGGGCGTTGACCGAAAGAGCTTCATGATTTACTCCGCATCCGGGATGATCGAGCGCACAGGATGCTCGAAGGAGGAGGCCTGCAGGAAACACGGCATCACCGTCCAGGAGTACGACGAGAACATAGACCGCGTCCTCCACACCGACGACTGGTGGGGTGATGGAGAAGTCAAGACCACAAATAAAATGGAGACGATTTTCGATCACGGGGTGACTGAAAAGGAGGTCGTCGCGCTGTGCGGCTATCTTGTGGACAAGACGGATTTCATCGGGAAAAAAGACCAGGATAGCCACAACGCAACAATTTACAGGCTTTACCTCATGCGCGGCGACAAGTCCAAGGCAATGGAGTATTTTAACAAACTTCCGAACACGCTCGGGAAATGGTTCTCACTTGGAAATCATTGTCTCCAGTAAGTCACATATTTTCTTAAAGTCATACCCCCTTTTCTCGCACAGTATTTTCAGCAGTTCCAGGTTGATTAGGGTCATTTTTTTACGGTTGTCTCACGATGAACGAGGAAAGGAGAAAAACCATGCGCGAAAAAATCACCACTAACACGCAGTGTCTCAACTACTATGCCCGATGGGACAAGTTAGTGAAAGAGGAGGTGAAAAAAGGAAACATCCGTCCCCTAGAGACGATGGACCTCACATTGGATGTCATCTCGTTGGTGGTGTTCACCTTCCAATCGCTGCCGTTATACAGCGAAATGTTCCTTCAAAATCAGGAAGAGATAGAAGGGTACTTATCTCATCGAAAAGAAGAGATTAAAACTCTAATTTTCAATGGATTGAAGAAATACAATCCATAAAACAGACTAATGATTCGACGAGCGGTTGATTAGGGTCATTTTTTTACGGTTGTCTCACCTCAACGGATCCATATTTTTTTCTATTTTTGCAGAAAAATCTTGCTATGAAGAAGTTTCTGATTTTGTTCCTGTTTTGTTTGCCTCTGTGCACCTTAAACGCACAGAGTATAAGAATTGACGGATGCAATGTTACTCGCTACTATGCCAGTGAGACGGCTGAGTTTATGGCATTCGGGAATGTCTATGTCGAAACTGACCCCCACGAACCTGTTGATATTTACGTCAAAGTCACAAACGACCCTCATGCAGATATGTGGATATACAAAACAACCGATAAACCGCAAGACTGCGGAGAATGGCATTTTGTCTCAGACCGCTCTAAAGCGAAGTTCACCATCCGTTATGTCAAAGAACACGAAGACTGCACCATCAGATTTGTTCTCAATCGTTCAGAGGCCGGTTGTTGGGGCTTTATTGAACATTAGTTTTTTGTGGTAGTGGCAGTTTTCTTGGTTGATTAGGGTCATTTTTTTACGGTTGTCTCACGGAATATCCGTTGAAAACCACTATCACATATCTTGTCTTTGTTTGAATTGGGACTTTTTGAGAAAATGTATGGCTAATTCCCAATATATGGCATATTTCATAATACTTTTGTCCGCCTTTTAAAGTATGGAACACTCTATCATCAGGTAAAATAATAAATAAGGTATCTGAAGAAATGAATGTCGTGTCATAATGAGATAGCATTTTATAATTATCATGTTCAAAACATTGAGGTGGTAATGGAAGTACACAATTATTTTCATATTGATTGGGCAAATACTTAAGAATAATATCTTTTTGTCCAAACATCAATGAGGTAAATGTCAATAAAATAATGAAAAATAAAAATCTTTTACTCATGATCATTACCGCTCCTTTCAATACACCGAAGAATTCTTAACGCAGTATTTTGAAATTTCACTTTTTCACTCTGTGGAGTTTCTGTATTTGTCTCTTTAAGGCAATAAAAATTCAGAAATTCATCCAATAGTTCGTGGGCAAAAGTTGCTGCAGGGACTCCAGTTTTTCTAAAAGGAAAAGGAGACCAACTTACGGCATCTAAGTTATTGTATTTTGAATTGTCAACTCCAATAAGATGTGTAGGAGCTTTGTAATACTCTGAAAAACAATCACTTATATCACTTGTCGCTCCTCCGCCTGCACCACTCATTTTTGAATATCTATCTTTAACTTTTCCCATAAAATAGTCACCGTCGTAAACATTTTTATAGGTATAAAATACATACGATTTGGGATTGTTTTGTATCTGAATCAGTGCGATTTCATCACGCTCAATGGCCTTTTTAAAGCCATTTAATAATTCTTGTTGATCAGCCGTCGCAGTAGAATAGTATTTGTTGAACTTTCTCTCATTAATTGTTAAAAAACCATCTTTGTAACGAAACATTTTTGCCGTGCCAAATAATTGCTTAAAATACATTGTGATATACTGTTTCGATTGCCTATCATAAGGCTTGACTTGCCTCCCATCCGGGTCCACCAGCTTCACCGGATTGTTCGCACAATATGCGTATGGAGAGGTCGAAGGGTACTTGTCCGACATCGGGTCCACCGAGAGCCAGATGGAGAGGTCGGAGTGGTAGTGCTGCGCCGCGGGAGGGGGCGGGAAAGTGGAGCTGGAAGTGGACTGGTGGGCGGGCATGGGCGAAGGTGTTTTGCGGGGGCAAAGATACGTTATTTTCAATTGGTAACAAAATAGAATATCAACCTGAACGATGATGTCGCAGCAAAAAAAACGATATTAAGAATCAAAACCATGGAGCTCAATGCTAAATACAAAAAGAATATCCTTATGGCATCTCCTTTGTTCACTATGAAATACAGATCACAGATAACAAGCAAAATAATCAGCACAAGATTAAGCAGATTAATGCATTTAAGGAATCGTTGTCCTTTGACTATTTTTTTCTTTTTTATTATAAAGAACATTGCCGAACTCATTATAAAATTTAATAAGACAAAAATCATCATTCTATTGTTTTTAATATTTTGACAGTGTGATCGATTGCAGCTTGCTTTGCTAATTTACCAGCAAATGTATTTGCCTTGTCTTTATTCATTTTGTTATGACTTGTCGGTTCGTTTGCATGCTCTCGAAATGGATTGACATCAATGATCTCATTATCAAATATATGAAAATCACCTGTCCTCAATTCTTTTTTTAATAAGTTATTGAAATCTGCATCTTTAATGCCTTCATCGTATATTGGGATTGATGTTGGAAGAGCTCCATTATTAGTATTCTGATAATATTCAATATAAAGTTCAGCATAATTAGAATGGGCATAGAAATCTTGAACATTATGGAGCAATTTGGTTGATTAGGGTCATTTTTTTACGGTTGTCTCACACAATCAGCGAAATAAAAGGCCATCGGGATATAAGCCCCGACTTGAACGGTGATGGAATAATTGAGCCAAAAGAGTTCATTAAGAGTTGTCCCTGTTTCAACGCTATTGAAGAATATAAGAGCTTAATTTAAGCCCATTAGAGGCTTATTTCAGCCTTAACAGCTTAATCTGCACACCTTATACCTTATAAAGAAAAACCCCTCTATTTTGAGGGGTTAAGTGGTTAAAATGGGGTGGTCGTTGGTACGTAGTCAGGATGAAATTTTTTATGTTTAACCTCACTTCTTTTCAGCTCTTCATCTGTGTATATATCACTGGAGGTATAACATATCTCATTTGTTTTTTTCTGTTGAAATGAAAGTAAGTTCTTTAGTACCATCTTATTATTTGGTGAATAGCAGGTTGTTTTGTTGATATTGTGTTTTTCAATTTTGAACTTTTCAGTTTTTAAGTCATTGTAATATAATACGTTATCAGCATAGAAGGTAATGAGATAAGCATTTGCAAAGTCTTTTGCTCTTACCACTTTTTCACGCTCACAAACATTATCACCGAAAGTGTTTGAAAAGCAATACCTTTGTTTAAGTTCAAAGCTGTAGAGCATACAACCATACTTAATTGCTGTTATATCAGTTGAATCTTTTTCTTCGGTTATTTCACAAACGGTGTAGCCCCTTTCAGGGGTCAAGAAGTGATTGATGAACCAGTTAACACTTTTTTTGTCGCATCCAAATTGAAGGCTTGAAGTTGATTCCCAGCTGGGTGAGGATGTCAAGTTTACACTTTCTTCATACGCAGAATTTTGCATAGGATATATTTTATTTATGTTATTTTTTATAAATAAATATATCGTACTTTGAAAAAATGTAAAGAAAAAGTGTTTAATTTAAGAAAAAATGTAGTATTTTTGCAGGTGTGGTAAGATAACCCACAAAAAAAATCAAAAAATTTTTATTAAAATTTGATTTTTTTGATTTTTGATGATATTTATTATTAAAAGAAGATAAAAGATATACTAATATATTGAAGGGCTACCAGCCAAATCTCACAATAGACTGGTAACACTGTAAGAAAAAAATAAAGTTAAATTCCCCTCTGATGGTTTAGTGAGATTTGGTTGATTAGGGTCATTTTTTTACGGTTGTCTCACTCGATAAGGTGCTGCAGATTGGTCTTGATTTCCTCCGTCGGTGTGTTGTCATATCCGGGCCGTGACTTGCACAGTTCCGAAATGGTAAAATATTTTCCGCTCATTTTGCCTCCTCCTTTCTTTCTCCTTCTTACCACCAAAACAATGATGATCACCGCCACAACGACAGTGGCCGCCGTGCCGATGATAAACCATTTGTTTTTGATGATGGCTGGGAGTTTCATTATTTCTTTGCAATATTATTGATAATGCCTAACTGTTGAGCTGTTTTGATCTGCTGGCCAACCTTCTTTTTCTCTTCGTCGGTAAGCTCATTCGGTTTCTCACTGTTCAGTTTTTTCCAAACGACCAAATAAATCACGTTTGCCACTACTATTAACACGGCAACGAGTATGATGATTTTTGCGGTTTTGCTCATAATTTATGCGTTAAAAAGTTTATTCCAAGACGGATCCGGCGCGCTTTTCAATTCTCCGCCAGATACTTTATAAATGATTGTTCCAATAATAGATGAAACAAAAACCTTTCCTTTTTTAGTAATAGTTGCACGAACACCATCCGGCAACTTATACACTTTGCCATTCACCCTCACGCCGTCTATATTATTTTTCAGTCTTCCGGACGGAACTATTGAAACTTCATCACTATCCTCATCCTTCACAAAAACATTTTCATTTGATCTGTTGATTACCTTGGTGCCGTTATGATACATAACTATATACATTATAATTCCAACAACAATAATTTCAATCGGAATTAAATTGTAATTTTTTGATTTTAAGTAATATAGAATACTACCTATAACCAACAAATCAACAAACAGATAACCGTTTTCAAATTTTTGAAATTTCTCTTTCATAACAAAATTTTTCTTGTGGTTGATTAGGGTCATTTTTTTACGGTTGTCTCACTTCATCTCTTCATCTCTTCCTCCTTTCATCTTTTCCTCTCATTTTGGGCGGCCCGGCTCCCTACGGTCGCCGTCGGGCTTTCCGCTTTACTTTGCTTCGCTCGTGTTCGCTCCAATCCCTGCCGCGTTCCGAAGGAACGCACTCTCAGTAACCTCAGACAAGCGTAACAAAGTGAAGCGCAGTCTGAGGTAGAGGCCGCGCCCCACCGCCACCCGCGGCACGCCGACAGAATGATAGAACCTGCCGGGTAGTGGTTGATTAGGGTCATTTTTTTACGGTTGTCTCACTGAAACGAAAAACAACCAGCTCAAGATCTACAGCCTACAGACCGCGATGCGAAAATACGGCTATGAGCCGCACGCTTACCGCAAGCAGCGTTTCTCCATGCAGCCTCGCAACCTCTATCCTGTGCAGCTCATCACAGACAAACCGTGGATCATTGATAAGATGTGCGAATATAAATAATTTTTTGTATCTTTGCAGCGTTAAAACACTGAACGCAAAAAGGAGGTTTATTATGGAATACACTATCATTATTGAAAAAAATCCGAAGACAAATGTTTATGTAGGACAATGTGCGCAGCTTACAGAAGCGATAAGCCAAGGGAAAACACTTGATGAGTTAATGGAAAATATGACGGAGGCAATAGAGCTTGCTTTGGAGTGTAGAAAAAACGAAATACATGAGCTTTATGCAAATAGAAAGATTTTTTACAGAAAACTTACAGTAAACGCATGAAAAAGGAAAAATTCCTAAAACACCTGAGATTATACCATTGTTATCCTACTGGTAAGCAGAAAGGGAGCCATGCTCATTTCCAAAATATGGATTCTGGAAAAACAACAATTGTTCCATTACATAATGATATAGATGATTTTACTGCGAAAAAGATATGTAAACAGTTGGGCATACCACCATCTGGAAATAACTAAAAAAAACTTCTACAAATTTCAAGTACCATCCCCACCCCTACCGGCGGGGATTTTTTTTGTGTAGTAGTGTAGTAATGAGCTTCGAGTGCTAACTACATGCCGACTGCTAACTACACAAACTACAACATGTGCAAAAATCAGAAAACGTAAAAACTACATAACTACCTAACTACACACTTATAAACTATTATTTTTTAAGTAGTTAGTATTTTTGTATGTAGTCGGTGTAGTTAGCACTTTTCAGGATTTTGGCCTCTGAAGGCGTTTTGTAGTTACGTAGTTAGTAGTTAGCACCACTTGTAACTTTTTTATGTTTTTGCAAAAATGTCTGAAATGGTTGATTAGGGTCATTTTTTTACGGTTGTCTCACTTTATGTCGCGAACAAACCAATCGTACAATGGCTGAGTCTGAATGTCAGATCCCAAAAAGACACCAATGAATTCTTTATAATCCTTAAATCGAGTCAAACTTAACTCAAGTTGCTGCTGGTCATCACAAAACTCATCTAGA
>JAGCVU010000296.1 GCA_017962175.1 Bacteroidales bacterium
GATGGGGTCCTGGGTTCGAGCCCCAGCTTGGTCACGTTTGATTGATTTTTAATTATGGAGACTAAGTAGCTCAGTTGGTAGAGCACATCCCTTTTAAGGATGGGGTCCTGGGTTCGAGCCCCAGCTTGGTCACTGAGATTCCTCCGAGGCTGATGTTTCGGAGGATTTTTTATATCTATTATATAAGGTGTTTCTACAATTATGGACAAAGTCAACTTAAACTTTACCGGGCGCGACATTCTTCGCCATCTTCTCCGTATCGGACTTTCAATCGTTGCAGTTTTGGGCGTATGGCAGTTTTATAAACCCAAAGACTTTGTGCTTTCCACAGTGTTGTGTATGTGTATTTATGTGTTCGTAAGTATGATTGTAGAGTCGGTTTTCAAACTTTTTAATAAAAAATCTTAACCTTATTTTATTCCCAACTCTTTTTTGGCTACGTTGATGTCGATGCGTTCGTTTCCTTTAACGGCAATTACGAAGGCGTCGGGGATTTTTTTGCGGATTTCGGTTTGCAATTGGGTGATTTTCTGCATATCGGTTTCGCAGCCTACTGTATATTTATAGGTGTTGCCAATTTTGATTTCTTCCACATTGCTTATTCCTTTAAAAATGCTGCTGTTGAGCGGAATACGTTCTGCAGATGATTTTAATTGCACTTTGAGACATAATTTTGAACTATTTGTTGATGTTGACGGCGGTTTTTGTGTAGAAGGCTGCTGAGTGTTTTCGGCGGGTTTGGGTTTTTGCACAGTTTCGGTGTTTTGCTTTGGTTGCTGACCTTGCGATGAGTTGAGTTTGCCGCCTTCGAGGTCTTCTTTGTATTGGCGGAATGCTCTAAATATAGCAGAGGCAATTATCGACTGCCAATAGTCTGTGGCCATATCTTTTTCTTCGTCGGGATTGCTTATAAATCCGCATTCTACCAATACGCTGGGCATGGTGGCACGCCACAGAACGGCAAAATTTGCTTGTTTTACTCCGAGATCTTTGCGTCCTGTACGGGTTTTAAATTGGTTTTGAATATAACCGGCAAGGCAAATGCTCTGTTCGTGATGAGCGTTTTGAAATAGGGTAGAGGCAATATATTCGCTTTCGTAGTCGATGGTTTGGTTGAGAATGTCGCCATATTTTGCCTCATAGTTTTCCTCGTTTTTGATAACGGAGTTTTCGAGCATGGCAAGTTCAAGGTTTTCTTGACTGCGTGCAAGTCCCGTTACGTAGGTGCACACACCTTTTACATTTCTATCTTTGCACGAATTTATGTGTATTGAAATAAACACATCGGCATTTTCTTCAATGGCAATGTCGGTGCGGGTTTTGAGTTCAAGAAATTTGTCGGTGGTGCGAGTGTATACCACTTCTACGCCCGGCATCTTCTCCTCGATGTATTTTCCGAGTTTGAGCGTGATGGCGAGTGTTAGATTTTTTTCTTTGGTACGTTTGCCAATTGCACCCGGGTCTTTGCCGCCGTGTCCTGCGTCGAGAACTATTTTTTTTACCAAGTTGTTAGTTTCTTGAGCATTGGCACAATTTAGCGACATTGCCACTATTGTTAATAATATTAAAGGTGTTAAAAAAAATGTTGCTTTCTTATTGTTTGTCATTATTGTTAATTATTTTTGTAGACGTTTTTCAACCTACATGTTTTTGTTTTTGAAAAATTCTTTAATTTTGCCACCTGATTTTAATCAGATAGTACAAAGGTAAAACTATTAACGTTATAATCGGAACAATATTTGTGCAAAAAATATTAAACATAGTCATTCTTTTGTTGTTTTCGTGCCAACTATTTGCACAGCAGCAAGATACAACAGCGGTTCTGAATCCGGGTGATTCTACCAAGGTTGCTATCGGAGATTCTACCATGGCAACTCCGGGCGATTCTACAGTGGTAACGGTAGATTCTGTCAAGATTCGCAAGCCGCGTTCTGTTGTGGATGCACCCATTGAGTATGAGTGCGACGACTCTATGATGGTGTCGCTTACAACGAAAAATGTGTATATGTATGGTTCTACCAAGGTGAAAAGCGGCAGTATGAATCTTGAATCTGATTATATGCAGATAGAAATGGAGTCTAACATTGTTTATGCCGAAGGTACTGAAGACCCTGAAACTCACGAAATTATAGGCAAGCCAGTATTTAAAGATAAAAGCGATGAGTTTACCGCCAAATCTATGAAGTACAATTTCAAGACCAAGGAGGGCTATGTTACCGAGGTAAACACCGAACAGCAAAACGGTTATCTCTATGGTGCACAAACCAGAATGCACTCCAACCGTGAAATTCACTTAAAAAACGGACGTTACACCACTTGCGACCTTGATCATCCGCACTTTTATTTTGAACTTACACGTGCCAAGTTTATTCCCGACGATAAAATTATTGCCGGACCTTCGTATCTTGTACTTTTAGATGTGCCTTTGTATATTGTGGGAATACCTTTTGGTATATTCCCCGCATCAAGACGCCGTAGTTCGGGTATTGTGGTGCCTAAATATGGCGAGGAGACCCGCCGTGGTTTGTATCTGCAAGATGGTGGCTATTATTTTGCCATCAGTGATTATGCCGACTTGCAACTGCTTGGCAGTGTGTATACTTACGGTGGTTGGGGCGCCAAAGTAATAAGCAAGTTTAAAGTGAGATACAAGTTTTCGGGCAACTTGAATTTCTCGTATTCAAAAAATATTTCGGGTATGCGTGAGTTTAAAGGCATTAACGGAACTAATTCTGAAGTAACATACACATCGCTCAACTCTTACTCGTTGACATTCAACTTTAACCAAGACCCAAAGGCAAATCCTCATAGCAATTTTGGCGCAAATGTTTCGTATCAAAAATCGCGTTACGACTTGCAAAACTCTACTCGTTTGACCGATATTACACGAAACACCACACAGTCGAGTATCAACTATTCCACTACAATGTTTAAAGTAGTGAACTTGAGCGCCAACGCCAATATGACTCAGAACTTTGCCGACACATCTATATCGTTCACATTCCCCACGTTTGCGTTGTCGGTTTCCAAGTTCTTCCCCTTCAAGCGCAAGGTTCAGGTGGGCAAGCAGAAATGGTACGAGAAAATCGGTTCGTCGTTTCAGGCAAACTTCACCAACAGTGTAGACCGTATCAACGATTCGTTGTTTATGAAACAAGAAATGTTTGACAAGATGCGTTACGGTTTGGAATATTCTATGCCTATCAGCACTTCGTTTAACGTATTGAAATACATCAATGTATCTCCATCAATTCAGTACAAGGGACGCGTATATCCCAACTATGTGGTACATTACATGAATCCGCAAATTTCTATCGATGATGAAGTGGCAGGGAGAACTGCATATGGTATCGACACCATTGATCATGTAAAGCACAACTTCGATTTTTCTACGTCGATTAGTGCTTCTACTAAGCTGTACGGTATTTTCAATTTCAAAAATGCCAAACATATAAAGGCTTTTCGACACGTGATGACACCAACAATTGGTATGTCGTGGCGACCTGACTTTTCGGAACCGTTTTGGGATTTTTACCGTCAGGATCCTATTGATACAACATTGCAAAGAAGATATTCAATATTTGAAAACGGTATTTACGGCTATCCGCCTTCGGGCAAATCGGCTTCTATCAATTTTGGTCTCGGCAACAATTTTGAGATGAAGGTTAAGACCAAACGCGACACCACTGAAGGTAAATATACCAAAATCAAATTGTTAGAGACATTGAATTTCAGCGGATCTTACAACCTTGCAGCCGATTCGTGCAATTTGAGCAACATTTCTATTTCGGCAGGCACTCGACTATTCGACAAGGTGAGCGTTACAATGAGTGGAACTCTCGACCCCTATAAGCTTGACAGTGCCGGTCGCCGTACCAGATTCTATCTCTTTAAGGAAACCAATGGCCGACGCTGGGGACGTCTTACAAGTGCGTCGATTTCAACATCATATTCTATCGACAATAAGACATTCTCTAAAACAGAAACTTCGAGCGCAGCATTGTCTGCCAATCCGGAAGACGAGGCTGAGGTAGACGATTACGGTAATATTATAGCCACAGCCGAGGAGGTGGAAGAGCGTCGCCGCGAACGCGAGGAACGCCGCAAACGTGAAGATGGCGAATTTAGTTATTACATTGTACCGTGGTCGTTGTCAGGCGGTTATACATTTTCATATTCAAGACCTTCGCGACAGCCTGCTGTTATTCGTCAGATGGTAAACCTTTCTGGATCAGTTACATTCACCGACAAATGGCAGATGAGCGTTTCTTCTGGTTTTGATATTCAGGAAGGCAAGTTTACAACTTCGTCGCTCTCTGTAACACGTGATTTGCACTGCTTTAACTTAAGCTTTTACATCATCCCGTTTGGTGTGTATAAGAGTTACAACTTTTGTCTATCGTTTGGCTCAGCATTGTTTCAAGGTCTGGAATACAAACGAAACGAATCTTGGCGCGACAACTAATGAATTTGCGATTGTTTAATCCGGGTTGTGAATTGGAGGTGGCAAATGGTTCGCCTTACTTTCAATTGCCCAAACACCCCGCTATGATTGAAGACGATTTGTCTACATTGCCAATGTTTTTTAGCAACGATGGCGACTATATTGTTGTAAATCAAATTCCTAATGAGGCGTATATTTCGTTTTGGAAACAGTATTACAATGTAAATTTCATTCAATCAGATAATTATAATAATCTTTCAGGATTGTATTTCGACGGTTTTGCCCCTTGGGGAATATCTCCGAGGGCGTGGAATATTGCCGAAAAGTTTAAAAATGCTTTTTCTGATGGTTATCGTTTCGGTTTTAAAGATCAGCAAAAGATGCTTTTTAATCGTGCTACCTCAGCTGAACTTTTTAGAATGTTTTTAGACAAATGCCACGATTCTGAAATGTATCCATCCGTTGAGCAGTATCCTTTTGTGGCTGCTACTTCAAAACAAGCGTTTGATTATTTTCATTATGCAGCCTCACGGTTTGGTGGGGTGGTTTTTAAGGCGTTGTATGGTAGCAGCGGACGTGGTGTTCGAATTTTTAGACGCAATGAATTGAGCGATAATATTTTGCAGTGGACTGATTTTGTAATCAAGTCGCATGGAGGAGTGGAGTGCGAACCATATTATAATAAGGTGCGAGACTTTTCGGCTCATTTCGACATCGTTGACGGTAAACCTATATTTTGTGGTTTTTCGCGTTTCGACACTACTGAAAGCGGTTTTTATCGCAGCAGCAAGGTAAAGAAATTCAACGATTTGGAGTTTTTCGACAAGAATGATACTCTCAAATTTGTTCGCACATTGAAGTATTGTCTGGCTTTATCTCCTTATAGCAGAATGTACAAAGGGCCTTTGGGAATCGACTGTATGGTATATTCCGAAGCCAACGGCGGATTGAAAATAAATCCTTGCGTGGAGGTTAATTGCCGACATAGTATGGGTCGCCTTGCTATGGAGATTGAAAATCTTGTTTCTGATAGTTCTGAGGCTGATTATTATGTTTTGCAAGATGATGCTATCAAACAATTTGAGCAACAAAAACCAGTGTTTAAAGATGGTAAACTTGAGTCAGGTTTTCTTCGAATGACACCTGAAGGTAGCCAGCGTTTTGCAGCCGGTATTTTGGCTAAGCCTTTGAAATAATATCTATCATCTTGTTGATTACGTGATCGGTAGCAGCGTTGATATTGTCAATACGATTGCCGTTGAAATATATTTTTTCCACAATAGTATCCTTGCCTTTGGCTGCGAATCCAAAACAGATAGTGCCAACGGGAATTTCGTCGGTACCACCTCCCGGACCGGCGCAACCCGAAACCGATGCTGCGTAGTTGGTGTTGTATAAGTGCATTGCACCCTCTGCCATCTCTTTTACAGTTTGAATGCTAACTGCAGTGTAAGTGTCTAATGTTTCGGCTTTTACACCTAATACATTTTGTTTGGCTTCGTTGCAATATGTAACAGCTGCTCCTTTAAATACATCGCTGCATCCGGGTATGCGGGTGAGCACGGCAGAAATGTTGCCACCCGTGCAACTTTCTGCTGTGCAGAATGTTGCATTTTGTTTACGGAGCAAATCTATCAATAATTCTTCTTTTGAATGAGGTGTCATTTATTTTGGTTTTTGTTTTTCTTTTTTTCCGACTTGTCTTTACCTCCGAAAACAGAGAAGTTGATGTATTTTTTCGGGTTCTTTTCAAACTCGTTGAGTATCTGATCTAACTGTGCGCTTGCACGTTCAAGACTATTGTAAATGCTATCGCTACGAATGATTTTCGAAACGCTTCCGTCGCCATTGTTGATGTTGTTGAGTAGGGTGTTGAGTTGCTCGAGCGATTGCTGTGCATCAACAATTGCTTGATTAAGATTTAGTTGCGAAAGCGTATCGCTAAAAGATGCAAAGTTGTGAATGGCGCGGTTGATATTGTCGCTGTTTTGTCCTACGCTTTGACTCAATTTTGTGAGGTTGCGCATTACGCTGTCGATTCGGTTTGAGTTTTGGCTAAGATGAGCGGTGAGATTGCGCAGATTGCCGAGACTTGCACCTATATTGTTGCGGTTCTGTTCGTTAAGAAGTATATTAAGCGAGTGCATTACAGAATCTGAAGCCGAAAGAAACCCAACAAGGTCGTCTTTCATGGGAAGAACGAGTTCGAGCATTTGGTCTAAAATACCGCCCTCACGCGATGCTTTGAGGGTGTCGCCGTTTTCGTGGTAGCCGTCAATTTTTTTGGGGCAGATAATTTCGATGCCTTTGGTGCCCATAATGTCCATGTTGACGATTTTGGCTGTGGTGCCTTTGGGAATGTCAAAGTCGTTCATTATGCGCATTTTAACAGCAATGCTCATTTTGTCGTCGCCGGCAAAATCTATAGATGACACTTTTCCAATCTTGAATCCGCTGAGTGTTACGGGGTTAGATTCTTGAAGTCCGTCTATTTTGTCGTAAATGGCTATGTATTCGTTTTCGGTAGAGAATAGGTTTTCGCCTTTAAGAAAACTAAGTCCCCAGATGAGCAGTCCAAGCGAAAGCACTGCCACAATGCCTATTTTTATGAGTGTTCTTTTTTCCATTTTTGTTAAATCTCAATTTTTCTGCCTACAAATTTACTATAAAAACGGAACAAACATTACAAAATTGATAGTTAATTTATTATAATATAAAAAAAACGGCTGTCGAATCATCAACAACCGTTTGATATATAGAATTTTGGGTTATACAGATTTCTTAAGCTTCTAAACCTTTGTTGTAAACTTCCATAGCTGACTCGCTCATACCCATCGACGAGAATCCGCCGTCGTTGTAGAGGTTTTGCATGGTGATACGTTTAGTAAGGTCAGAAAACATTGCTACACAATAGTTTGCGCAGTCGTCGGCAGTAGCGTTGCCAAGCGGAGATGTCTTGTCGGCATAGTCGAATAGTTTGTCTATACCTTCCACACCGCTTCCTGCAGTGGTGAGCACGGGCGATTGCGAAATTGTGTTGATTCTTACTTTGCGGTCGCGACCGTATATGTAACCAAAGCTGCGTGCTATTGATTCCAAAAGAGCTTTAGCGTCGGCCATGTCGCAGTATTTGTAGAAAATACGCTGTCCGGCAATGTACGAAAGGGCTACAATAGAACCCCACTCTTTGATGGCGTCGAGTTTGTATGCCACTTGCAATATTTTGTGAAACGACCAAGCCGAAATATCCAATGATTTTTGGTAGAAACCATAATCGACGTTGTCGTATGTGCGACCCTTGCGTATGTTCATCGACATTCCTATTGCGTGGAGAACAAAATCAATTTTGCCTCCGAATTTTTCCATTGTGCGTTTAAATACGTTTTCGATTTCTTCAACGCTTGTAGCGTCGGCAGGGATTATTTCTGTGCCGCATTTGTCGGCAAGTTCGTTGAGTGTGCCTAAGCGCAATGCAACCGGAGTGTTTGACAGAGTAAACTCTGCACCTTCTTCGTAGCAACGTTCTGCTACGTGCCAAGCAATTGATTTGCTGTCTAATGCACCGAAAATGATGCCCTTTTTACCTTTTAATAAATTGTACATATTAATTTCCTTTTTTTCGGGTGCGAATTTAAATATTTTTTTCTCCTTGTTTTTTATTTGAATGTTTCCCTTATGTTGTTTTTGTGATAATGTTTACTTTTGTTTAACTTTGCCACAAAATTAAAGTAGCATAATTTTGAAATTAGAATGGTTTATAGCCCGTAGAATTTCGGGCAAGACATATAATAAAGGTGTGTCGTCAACGGTTGTGAAGATTGCCGTGGCTGCAGTAGCTCTCAGTGTGGCTGTAATGATTGTGTCTATGGCTGTGATTATCGGCTTTAAAGACGAGATTATGGATAAGGTTGTAGGCTTTGGTTCCTGCATCAATATTATTAACCGCGAAACCGGCGGCAATTACGAAACTCTGCCCATCAGTGCTAAACAGGATTTTTATCCGTCAATTGAAAACGAACAGGGTATCAAGCATATACAACGATATTTGATGAAACCTGCCATTCTGAAATCGGGTGCTGACATTCTCGGTGTAGTAATTAAAGGAGTGGGCGAAGAGTATGATTTCAAGTTTTTTGAGGATAATATGGTTGAAGGTCATCCTCCGATAATTAAATCAGGCACCACCAAGTCGGATTCAATGTTGATTTCTAAACGAATGGCAGACCTACTGAACCTTGCACTCGGCGACAAGGTGGTAGCTTATTTTGTTCAAGACCCTCCGCGAATGCGAAAATATACCGTTTCCGGCATTTATCAAACAGGTTTGGAAGATTACGACAAATTATTCTGCTTTACCGATATGGCAGATATTCAAAAACTTAACGGCTGGAACGACGATCAAATTTCTGGTTTTGAGGTGATGGTAGACGATTTTGATAAACTTGACGAAATGTCGTCGTTGGTACGTGAGTTTGCCGGTTATCAGATAGCTGAGGATGGCAGTATGCTACGTGTATCGAATGTGAAGGACAACAATCGTCAACTTTTTGATTGGATAACGCTTACCGAAATGAATGTTTATGTGATTCTCGGCATTATGTTTTTTGTGGCTTTTGTGAATATGTCAACTGCTATGCTGATTATCATTTTTGAACGAGCTCCTATGATTGGCATTATGAAGGCTGTGGGCAGTACCAACTGGCTGATACGCAAGGTTTTTATTATTCAGTCGATTTATATTACAGGGCGAGGCGTTATCATAGGCAATATTGTGGCTGCGGTGCTAATATTATTGGAACAAACTTTTAAACTTGTGGCGCTTAATCCCGAATCATATTATGTTGACCACGTACCTGCAGAGTTTCAATTTTGGTATTTTCTTGCTATTGATTTGGGCACTTTGCTGGTTATGAGTTTGATGTTGGTAATTCCGAGTTTGGCAATAAGCAAGATGCAACCTGCTAAAGTAGTTAGTTTTAGATAATGCATAATTGTCAATTGCCCTACAGCGTATTATCCGGCAAAAGCATTTTGTCGCCGAGTTCGAATCCCCAAAGCGAAATATCGTCGCGTTGTTCTTCTAATCCTTGCCAATGGTTGAGAATTTCTTCGATGAATCTTTTTTGGTCGGCAATTTTTTCGGTGGAAGTGTAGTTGATAACCATTTTCAACCTGTTGGTTCCAAAGCGTTTGCGAAGCAGATTGTTCTGGTCTTTAATACCGTCGGTTGATAGGTAAACGCGGTCGCCGATGTTGAGGTTGTAGTCGTGGTCTTCGAAAAAGAACACATCTGAATATGTTTGTCCGCCAATGCCTCGACGGTCTGATGGGAAACTTTCCACTTCTTGGCTACCTTTGCGAAGAACGTAAACCGGCTGTTTAGCTCCGGCGTATTTCATTTCGTAGTCGTGGTCTTTGTCAAACACACGTTTAAAACGGCATATGGCAATGTCCATTCCGTCGGTATTTTCTGTGGTATCTTGTTTAAGAGCTGCTACAATGCGGTCGTGCATTGCTTCGAGTATCACCGACGGACGGTCAATTTTGTTTTCGGTTATCAGTTCGCCCAAAAGTCTTACACCGATCATACTCATAAACGCACCCGGCACACCGTGACCTGTACAGTCGCCCATCACGGTAAAAATGTAGTTTTCGTTTACGGCAAACCAATAGAAATCGCCCGAAACAATATCCTTGGGACGGTAGATTACAAAATTTTCAAAAAAACCATTCATCTGCTGTTCACTTGGCAATAGAGCCTCCTGAATGGTTTGCGCATATTTGATACTGTCGGTGATGTAACTATTTTTCTTGGTGATCTGCTTGTTGCGAAATTCGAGTTCTTCGTTGTTGGATTTCAATAGATTGGCTTGCAACTCTAATTTCTTGTGCTGTTGTGTTAGCACATCGTTTTGTTCTTTCATTGCCGCTTGCTGAACCTCCAACTGAGCTGTAATTATCGAAAGCATTTCGTTTTGCATTTGCATTTCACGCTGCTGATTGTCGATTTTATCGGTTGCCTGTTTCAGTTCGGTAATATCTGATAGAAAGCCAGATACTAAGTTTTTGGATTTTAATTTTGCAAGTGTGATGTTAAACCAATATTTTTTGTCGTCAACCTTAAACGATTTTTCAAAACGTTTAGTCTCGCCTGTGGCAAAACATTCGTCGAGTTTTTTTACTGCAAATTCATCGGACAAAAACAGTGTCATAGCGTTTTGTAGACTGGCATGACTGAGATACGACACTTCGTTGAGGTTTGTCCAGTAAAGCTCATGGTTTTTGTCTACGATGAAGATTGGAATTTCGGCAGAATGTGAAAGTTCCGAAAATATATAGTTTGTTTTTATATAGCGGTAAGCTTGCACGTTGCGAGCTATTCCCACCAGTATTAACAATGTCATCACTATGTCGATAATCAAGGCAAACTTGGTTTGGTATCTGTATTCAAAAAACGACATAGTGCTATCTTGTCCCGAAATGATGTACATCTGGTATTCCTGCCACAAAAAGAGAGCAAACGGTAGTAGCAGAATTACCGACAACAACGCCGACATCACCTTTTGATGGCGGAGTTCAGTTTTTGCGATATGTGTGTTAAACAATTCGGGCATTTATTTTTTTGTAAATATACAAAAAATTATTTTTTCCAAGGTTGCAAAATGGTTGAATTTGGTGATCCAGTGTACTTTTTTGTGGGCGGATTGAGCAAAATTGGGTGACGGCTCTTGTCCATAATATACTTAGCCACCGAGTCGCACCACATGGCTGCAGATTCGGGTTTGGGGTGAGCTCCGTCGGCATAACGCTTGTATTTCAAGTTTTTAGACGGATAATATTGACGACTTCCCACATTGGCAAGAATCATTTCGTTGATACCTGTGTCTTCTTTCCAGTTCGGCGGTCCTACCCATACAAACGGTATGGTGTCGATCTGTTCGATAATGTGTTTAACATAAGGTGTGCGTTTTTCGATAATGTCGCGCACAAAAAGTTCGTTGGCACCGAGAATCAGAATCACGTAGGTGGGTTTGAATTTTTTGATAAAGTGACTGAGAGTGTCTGTGGTGCCGTACCATTCGCTTTGCGAACTATACCATATTACCGATTGCATCTGATGACCGTTTTCGGCGCAGTAGTCGCGCAAACGCCAGCGAAATTGTTCAAGCATACTATCGCCAATCAGTAGAATGGTTTGAGCCGAGCTGTCGATGCCCGACATTGGTGTGTATTCTGAAGTATACATCTGTGTGGCGTATACTGGAGTAGTATCGCCGCAAATAAATGTTCGCATATCGGAGCGTTTGATTTCTGCTCCTGCTACGTTGATGTTGTGGCCGCTGAGCGAATATGCTGCGAGAGCGGCTGTGGTGATAGCCAAAATGGCTATAAATTTACCAAGTGGTTTCATTTTATATTAATTTTTCTTTTGTGCGAATAGCCATTGAAATGTGCTTGGCATGTTGTAAACTTGATTCCAAATCAGATGACCTTTGCCTGTGAGTTCGGTGTAGTCTATTTTGTTGCCACCGCATTTGTGAATGGCTATGGTCATATTGCGTGTGCGTGTTACTTTAACAAGTTTGTCGGTAGACCCGTGGAAAGTTTTGATAGGCATATCCTTAAGAATGCAAGCCATATTCAGGTCGGCACCTCCGCAAATGGGCAGAGCAGCGGCAAATTTTTTGGGATAACGCGAAATCAAATCCCACGTGCCGAATCCTCCCATCGACATACCTGTAATATATAGACGTGAAGTGTCGGCATTAACTGCTTTTACAATGCTGTCTAACAGTTGGTTGGCTGCGTTAAGATATACCGAAATAGTGTCGGGCATGGTGTGCGACGGTAGAGTCCAGTCGGTTTCGCACCAACGATAATTTTCGGCGCATTGCGGAAGAATCACATAGCAAGGATATTTTTGCTTAAACGATTGGCTACCGAAAATCTTGTCCATATAGGTAAGCTGAGTTTCGTTGTCGTTGCCACGTTCGCCAGCTCCGTGTAGAAATAGCACCACGGGATAACTCTTTGTGCTGTCAAGGTTGGCGGGTTTCAACAATCTGTAAGGAAGTACAGTGTTGTTGGTGTCGGTAAAATAGCATTTTTCAAACTGCTTTCTCAATTGCACGTCTACAGGTTGTTGAGCCATAATAGAGGTGGCAATTGCTAACATTATAAATGTGAATAGTATCTTTTTCATTTTTTTTCGGTTTTTTATTTTGTTGTTGCAAATATAGTTCTCTTTTTTGTAAAAAACGAGAAGTTTAACAATTTTTATCAGCCTGCCACACCTTATATATATATAGTATTTTTTGAGATAAACTGCCTTTTGATTTAATTAGTTGATATTCAATGTTATATAGTGTCGAAAAACCAATTTGAGACGTCGCCTAAAAAAAAAATAAACTTTGCGTTAATTTTATTACAAAAAAATTTGCAAACAATCAGAAATATTTAATATTTTTGAAATTGTATTAGAGAGTGTGTCCGGCGTAATTATTGAATTTTTTTTTGTTCGGTAACTATCTGATAACAAATGTATTGTGATAACCGCATCAAATTAATGCTCAAAAAACGCCTTAAGGCAACAAGATTGGTTTGATTATTGATTTATTACTACTACAAAAAATAATAACGAAATGGAAAGCGCAAACACAAATAAACGACGTGCCACCGACAATGTGTGTATCTCATATACGGGATTATTTGATTCCGAGATACTCACCATTTTGGCGCAGGGTATTGAGGGAACGCTTACAAGCAACGACAAGGTAACAAAAAAAGTGTTCAAGATCTTTTTGGAGCTTGCACAGAACATATCACAGTACAGCCTTGAGCGCGAGCCGAATTCATCTGGCGAATCGATGGGCGTAGGCACGATGCTAATAAAGGAGTACGACGACTACTTTCAGTTCTCTACCGGCAACAAAACCACCATGGAGAGCATTATCCCTGTGATAGAGAAATGCGACAACATCAACTCCATGACACGCGACAAACTACGCGAATATCGCCGTTTGCAACGCAACATGCCGGCAAGCAACAAAGGTGGTGGCAATATCGGACTGATTCAGGTGGCTCTGACAGCCGACAACCCCATCGAATACGGAGTAGTTAAATGTGAAGACAACAATTATTTTTATATAGTCAGTGTTAAAATAAACAAATAGTTTTGTATGACCGTACAAATTGTTAATAAAAACGAGAGACAATGAACGACATTCATATTAAAGGCGTACACGAAGCATTCTTCGTACCCACGGTAAATTTTGATTCCAAGACGGGACTTTGCGAGCTTGAAGGAGAGTCGTATTTGGAGGAAACAATCAAATTCTACACACCGCTGTTCGCATGGATCAAAGAGTACACCGAAACCGTAAAAGGTCCGCTCAAATTCAACTTCAAGCTGAGCTATTTCAACACGAGCAGTTCTAAATGCCTTGTTGACATACTCGACATGCTAAAAAAGTATCAGAAAGAAGGCGGTCAAGTAGAAGTCAACTGGTATTACGACGATTCTGAAGAAGAACTCGAAGAAGTTGAAGACTTTATCCTTGAAACAGGATTGGATATCAATATTATACCTATTTCTGAAGTGGAAGAATAAAAAAAAATTGTACGCTGATATTTTAATATAAAAAAATTAAGTTTATATTTGCACCTGACCTAAAATTTGACTTTGATATGGTAAAGAAAAAAGAAAACTATAATTTCAGCCTGTACGAATATCATAATCTGATGAATCAGAACATATTGGTATCTTACAAAGGACCGGTAGATGAAAGGATTATGACGGTGATTGGGGAAAATATTCTCCTTGTAACCGACGAAGGTGATGGCAAAGCTAAAAATAAGATTTTTAAAGTCTTTATGGAGCTTGCCCAAAACGTATGGCTTTATAGCGCAGAAAGTTGCAAACTCGAAAACGGTAAATCGGTAGGTTTGGGAACACTCGTAGTAAGTGAGTGTGGCGACTACTACACGTTTGTAACTGGCAATGTGGTTAACAATGCCGACGTGGTGCCCGTAATTGAAAAATGCGAAACCATCAACTCGCTCGACCGCGAAAGCTTGCGCGAATACCGCCGCGAACAGCGCCGACTTGCAAACGAAGGCAAACCTAATAGCGGCAACATCGGACTTATTCAAGTGGCTTTAACCGCAGAAAGTCCTTTAGATATAGAACTCACTCCGGTAAACGATGAAGAATCTTTCTTGTCGATTGCCGTTAAAATATCGAAAGATAATTTTAAAAACAATTAGTAGAAAAGGAAATATAATTGGTCATCATTAACAAGAATCGAAAATGGAATTAGAAAACATTGAAATAGAGGGCTCGCACAAAAATTTCTTCACACCTACGGTGAAGTTCGACGCACAGACCGGAATCTGTGAACTGTCGGGCGAATCGTTTCTTGAAGATACTGCTGAATTTTACAAACCCCTCGTAGACTGGCTCGTGGAATTTACCACAAAGATAAGGAAACCCATAGCCTTCATTATCAAGCTTACGTATTTTAATACAAGTACGTCGCGATGCATTTTGGACTTGCTCAATGTGCTCAAAGATTATGAGGACGATGGCGGCGAGGTAACAGTAAACTGGCACTACGACGAAAACGACTCGGACATGCAGGAGGATATCGAGGACTATATGATTGATACCGGACTTAATATCAACATTATTCCGTTTTAATCACTTTTTGTAGTCTTTGAAGATGGACAGCATTCACATTCAAGCGGTAAAAGATAACTACATTATACCAGCTGTTGATTTCGACGCTATTACTGGTAAATGCGTTATTAAAGGCGAGTCTTTCTTGGAGGAGACCGCTAAATTCTATACGCCTTTGGTGGAATGGATTACCCGATATACGAGAACTGCAAAAAGAATTGAACTTATTTTACAACTTAAATATTTTAACACAAGCACTTCGAAGTGGATTCTTACAATACTTGGAGTGCTCAAAGAATTTGAAAATAGAGGTGGAGAAGTGAAGGTAGAATGGTATTATTACAAGGACGATACCGATATGAGAGACGACATCAAGGATTATATCGTTGGTTCAAATCTCAAAATCGATATGAAACCTTTTGTTGAGTAGACACAATTATTCCTTTTCGAAAATATCAGGCGCGAGGCCTGATTTAGCATCCGGAAGACCAAGCCGGATGCTTTTTTTTTGCTTTTTGTCCATTTTGTGCAAAGAAAATGTTCGTTTGTCCCCCTCCAAATGCTATTTATTTTGTTCTTTTGTGCATGTTTTAAATCTACTTTAAAAATTTTAATTTATGAAAAAACAGTTAATAACCACAGTTGCATTGGCGTTAACTATTGCAGCTAATGCACAAACGCACGTAATGGATGTGCTTACCGCCAAACCCGGTGCTCCCGTGCAAAACACTATGTACGGCATTTTCTTTGAAGACATCAACTACGCCGCCGACGGTGGATTGTATGGTGAGTTGGTAAAAAACCGCTCGTTTGAGTTTCCCCAGAGCCTTATGGGATGGCAAACTACCGGCAAGGTGGAGGTGAAAAACGATGGCCCTTTCGACCGTTGCCCGCATTATGTAACGCTCTCGTATCCAGGACATCCCGAGCGTCGCACGTCACTCACCAACGAAGGTTTTTTCGGTATCGGTTTGCTCAAAGACGAAGAGTATCGTTTTTCGGTTTATGCTAAGGCTACCGATGGCGACGCCACTATCCGTGTGCAGCTGATTGATCAAAGCACTATGGAAGAACATCAGGAATTTGTTGAAAAAGAGATTGTTGTTAACTCTAAGGATTGGAAAAAATATCAAGTGATTTTAAAATCGCCCAAAACCGACAACAATGCACGTCTTAGAATTTTTCTCAAAGGCAATAAATCTGTTTGCTTGGAACACATAAGTCTCTTTCCTGTAAACACATTCAAAAACAGAGAGAACGGTATGCGTCGCGACCTTGCTCAGGCTCTTGCCGATATGCACCCAGGAGTATTGCGTTTCCCCGGTGGCTGCATTGTGGAGAGTTTTGAACTTGAAACCCGTTACCAATGGAAAAACACCGTCGGTCCTGTTGAAAATCGTCCGCTTAACGACAACCGTTGGATTAGCACTTTTGATTATAAACTTTTCCCCGATTATTTTCAGAGCTACGGTCTTGGATTCTTTGAGTATTTTCAACTTGCCGAAGATATTGGTGCTGAGCCGCTTCCGGTGTTGAACGTGGGAATGGCTTGTCAGTTTCAAAATTGGAACGACGCTTCGGCTCACTGTCCCATCGACCAGCTTGAACCCTATATCCAAGACTGTCTCGACTTGATTGAATTTGCCAACGGCGACAAAAATTCAAAATGGGGCAAGGTCCGCGCCGATATGGGTCACCCTGCACCTTTTAATCTTAAATTTCTTGCAGTGGGCAACGAACAGTGGGATACCCTTTATTATCAGCGTCTTAAACCTTTTGTAAAGGCCATCCGCGAAAAACATCCCGAAATCAAGATTGTGGGCACATCGGGTCCCGACTCTGAGGGCGAGATGTACGAAAAAGGTTGGCAAGCTATGCGCGAACAGAAAGCCGACTTGGTTGACGAGCATTTTTACCGTCCCGAATCGTGGTTTCTTGACCCAAAAAATACTCTCCGCTACGAAAGTTACAGCCGAAAAGGTCCGAAAGTTTTTGCTGGTGAGTATGCTTGCCACGGTAAGGGTAAAAAATACAACCATTATGAAACTTCGCTTTATGAAGCTGCCTTTATGACTGATTTTGAGCGCAATGCCGACATTGTTCACATTACCGCATACGCACCTTTGTTTGCACATATCGACGGTTGGCAGTGGCGTCCCGATTTGATTTGGTTCGACAACACAAGAATGTTTAAATCAGTAAGTTACTACGTTCAGCAGATGTACGCCACCAACAAGGGAACCAATTCTATTTCGCTCACAATGGATAAGAAACCAGTGGCAGGTCTTGCAGGTCAGGATGGACTTTTTGCAAGTGCTGTGGTGGACACAAAGGAGAATGTTGTGATTGTAAAAGTGATTAACACAAGCAAACA
>JAGCVU010000297.1 GCA_017962175.1 Bacteroidales bacterium
AGTCCCTACCGGAATCGAACCGGTGTTACAAGAATGAAAATCTTGCGTCCTAACCGCTAGACGAAAGGACCATCAAACGTGGTCGTAACTTTTCGTTTTCGACGGTGCAAAAGTAGAGCGAATTTTTCAACTGTCCAAATTTTTTTCAGATTTTTTTTATAATTTTACCGAAAATTTTAATTCAATAATCTTATTATGAAAGTACTCAGGCATTTAACATTTTTAGCAGCAGCGTGTTTTATGATCAACGCAGCTACTGCACAAGACATCGCCGAGTCGGACCCCGCTATTAAAAAGGGGGTCTTAGACAATGGCCTTACTTATTACATCTGCAAAAACAACTATCCCGAGCATCAAGCCGCCTTCTACATTGTGCAGCAGGTAGGTTCGGTTCAGGAAGAAGACTCGCAACAGGGTCTCGCGCATTTTCTCGAACACATGGCGTTCAATGGGTTACGGCATTTTCCGCAAGACCGTATGCTCCGCTATTTAGAGAGCAACGGCATTAAGTTCGGCGCCGAAATCAACGCCTACACATCGTTCGACAAAACGGTTTACTACATCAACGGAGTGCCCACCGACAAACGTCAATCGCTTTTAGACTCGTGTCTGTTGGTGCTTGCCGACTGGTCGGGCGGAATTTTGTTAGAAGGCGACGAAATCGACAAGGAACGCGGCGTTATCAAAAGCGAAAAAATTATGCGTACAAGTGCAGGTCTTCGTATGTACGAACGTTACGCAAAACGCTATTTATCTGATTCTAAGTACGCTTACCGTCTGCCTATTGGTAAAATGGAAATTGTAGAAAATTTCCCCTACCAAGACATTCGTGATTATTACAAAAAATGGTATCATCCTACCAACCAAGGTATTATAGTTGCCGGCGACATCGACCCCGACTATATTGAGGGCAAGATAAAAGAGTTTTTTGGAGGTTACACCAACCCCGAAAACGCCGCCAAGGTAGAATATCCCGCCGTTGTCGACAACGAGGAGGCCATTTACATTACCGACCGCGACAAGGAACAGCAATATTCGCAAATTGAAATCAACTTCAAAAACGAAATCATACCTCGCGAAATGCGTTCCACACTTCCCGGATATGTTACTTCGTTGTTGCTCAATGTTATAAGCCAAATTTCCAACGAGCGTCTCAACGATATGGTGCAAAAACCCGAAGCACCTTTTGTATATGCCTACGCAGGCTGCACAAGTTTTGGCGAAACCCGCACCAAAGACGCATTTTTAGTTGAAGCCGTAGCAAAAGAGGGTCAAGAATATGAGTGTTTTAAATCGCTCTACCGCGAGGCAATGAGAATTCAGAAATACGGTTTTATGGCATCGGAACTCGATCGCGCCAAAGAAAACATTATGAGCAACGCCGAAAAAGCATTCACCAACCGCGACAAACAAGAAACATCTTCGCTCGTTAGCCGCGCACAAGCCAATTTCTTAAACAATGCGCCGATGCTTTCGCCCGAAAAAAGTTTAGAACTTTTGAAACAAGTGCTTCCGTTGATAACCTTAGAAGCTATTAATCAAGTAGTTTCGCAGTATATTTCGCCCAACGACCACAATCTTGTTTGCCTCTCGGTAGCCGCCGAAAAAGACGGTGCAAAATATCTCACCGAAGACGAAATGCGCAAAGCCGTTGCCGAGGTACGCAGCGAAAACATCGAAGCTTTTGTCGATGATGTTAAAACAGGTCCTCTTGTAGAAAAACTTCCCAAAGCCGGCAAAATCAAGTCGGAAAGTAACGACGACTTTACAGGTGCAAAAATTTACACACTTAGCAACGGAGCAAAAGTTTACGCCCTCAAAACCGACTACAAAGCCGATGAAATACTTTTCAGCGCACTCAGTTGGGGTGGAGAAGGCAATTACCCGTTAGAAGATGTCAACAATGCAAGACTCTGCGCCGAAATAATGGGCAGCGTAGGATTGGGCAATTTTTCGTCGTCGCAGTTAAACAAAGCGTTAACAGGCATTCACGCAAGGGTTTACGCTAACATCAGCACCCGCGACGAATCGCTCAGCGGCTCATGCACTCCCAAAGATTTGGAATACATGATGCAGATGATTCACCTATGTTTCACAAATCCGGGCAACAGCGAGGAAGATTATCAGGCATTTATGCAAATGGCAGAAACCGTTCTCAAAAACCGCGAAACAAATCCCCTAACTGCATACAGCGACACCATCGATTATCTTCTTTACGACAACAACCCCCGCTCTAACGACATCAAGTCAAAAGACCTTAAAACAATAAATTTCAATCGTATACGCGAAATCTACCGCGACCGTTTTGCCGATGCCAACAACTTTACCTATTATTTTGTGGGCAACTTTGAATACGACACTCTTAAAACTCTGTTGTGCAAATATATAGCCTCGTTACCCAAAGTAAAACGCACCGAAGATTATCGTCGCGATGTGGTTCATTATCACCAAGGTAGCGCATCAAGTTATTTTGCCCGCAAGATGGAATCGCCGCAAAGCCGTATCTACAATGCGTTTGCTTACCGTTGCATAGGACCATATTCGCTTGCCGACAACATCAAATCCGACGCCGCCGCACAGATTCTCAACATGATATATATGAAAGAGATTCGCGAAGATGCCTCGCTTGTTTACAACATCAGTGCAGGCAGTAGTACCAACAAAGCCGACAACGGATTAGCAAGTTCGATATTTGAAATATCGTGTCCCGCCAAACCCGAATACGCCGACCTTACCCAAAAAATGATTGACGACATTTTTGTCCGCGTAGGCAACGAAGGTTTTGAGCAAGAAAAGTTAGACAAAGTAAAAGAATACTTCAACAAATCGCATCAAGCCAACCTTAAACGCAACAATTATTGGCTCAACATTCTCACCGAAAAAACGTTCTATGGTTTCGACCACAAAACCAATTATGATGAGATAGTGAACAACCTGACCGTAAGCGACATCCAAGCCTATATTAAATCATTACTTAAAGCCGAATGTCAAATCCGTGTCATCATCACCCCCGAAGGCACCGAACAAAAAATGAGTTTGGAATAATTAGCTGATGGAGAATATATTAAAAAGGAACGTACATCCCTGTACGTTCCTTTTTTTTCTCTAAACCTCAAAAATGTGTAAAAATCTCTTGCATTACACCTCAAAAACGTGTAAATTTGCGTATTGCTAAACCTCAAAAACGTGAAAAAAGAGACAGAAAAAACTAATTTACAACATGTTACAAATAACACTTTTATCCTATTTGGAATCGGCGTATCTTCAATAACAAATTATTCAAAAAATCACTATCAACCTTGTCGGGCAAGGTAGACGAAGCAATTGCGGCATCCATTTCCACCTTTTTATCTTCAACTATGTGCATAAGTTCGTCGTATTCAAACTTATGAGCACGAATATTGAGAAGGAAATCACGGTCAATTCCGGTGCGGTCGCAAATCAAACCATCTCCACGGGCTATCTCAATACACATTTGCATTAAACGAAAACACTCACACATATTTTTAGAATCATAATTCTTATCAAGATTACTTTCGTAACGAATTGGATTACGATTCTTTACCCAATCTTGATACTCGTTGTATTTGATACAATGCGAAGTATAACCATCAGCATTATACGCTAAGTTACAAATAGGGATTTCGCCCTTTGATATGGAAGAAAGACTCAATTGATTACTATCATCGTTTCGCAAAATACCGGAATATCCGCGTACTACTGAATTATTCTGAAACCATTTTTCATAATCTGTAATATCGTTTACTCGCCAAAAACCTTTAAGGAAACTAAATAACTGACGATGTTCCGATAGACTGTCGAAAGATATACCAAAATCTTTAAAATGCTTTCCAAAATCGTAGTAACAGCCATAAACACCACGCATATTATTAATAGAAGTAAGACCACAATAATTTGGATAAAGTCCACGAACTTCAAGCCAATATTTAATCTCGGTGCTACCCTGTTTGTAAAATGTATAACAAAACTCCAATGGAGTAAGACGTTCTGTCATAGGATTTACAATCTTTTTCTGTAATCCGCGGGCTTTCTTAATCTGCGAAACTGCGTAACCTCCAAACGGGTTGAAACACTGTTTGGTAAGAAACATATCACGATGGCTTTTAATTTCTTTAATAATGTTACTCTCGTAAATAACGCAGCGATCAGGTATAAAGAGAGACTCCAAAATCGTCGGGTTTGATTTCAAAAGGAGTTGAAAAAAACGGGTAAGTTCATACCAAACATCATCACTTTTTGCACTTTCTACCAATGGTGTGTAATCCAAACCGAGACCGAGAATCTGTTCCAAAGGAGCAAGAAACACCCCTCCATGATCAACATCACTTTGAGGAGTGTTAATACCATGGCAGTGCGACCCCCTGATATATTCGTAAATCAGGAGGTTACGACTGCGTATTTCGTTGAATGATAAAGACATTACTTCTTCTTTTTCTGTGAATTCTTGGCGCCTCCGTGTTTTTTGCCTTTGGAGCCTTTGCTTTTGGGTTTGCTAAAACCAAAGGGACTGTTGCTGGTGCTGTGCGAACGTTTGGGTTTGTTTTTAAAACGGGCAGCATCTTCTTTGTCGGCCTTTTCTACGTCGGTTTCGATGCGTTTTTTGCTGTCAGCCATCACAAAGTCAAGCATTTTGTGTTCGAGGTTGGCGCGGGCAACTTTAATTTGAATTTTGTCGCCAAGTTGGTATTTCTTTTTGCTGTAATGACCTATGAGACAGTAGTTATCCTCATCAAATTGATAAAAATCATCGTCGAGGTCGTGCATAGGAATCATACCCTCAATTTTGTTCTCCTCAATTTCGGCATAAACACCCCATTCGGTGATGCCCGAAATTACAGCGTCGAAAGTTTCGCCAAGATGGTCGCGCATAAACTCCACCTGCTTGTATTTATCGCTTGCGCGTTCTGCCTGAACAGCAAGATATTCGCGGGCTGAACAATGTTTGCAGAGTTTCTCATATTTCTGCTTATTGGCGCTGCGTTTGCCGTTGAGATACATCCACAACAATCGGTGAACCATCATATCAGGATAACGACGAATTGGCGAAGTAAAATGCGTATAGTATTCAAAACCAAGACCATAGTGTCCGATATTGGTGGTGCTGTAAATAGCCTTAGCCATTGAGCGGACGGCGAGCGAAGAGATAACATCACGCTCGTTTTTGCCACGGAGTTTTTCTAAAAGTTCGTTGAGCGTGCGGCTTATGGCATCGTCGCTCTTCATATTGATAGAGTAGCCAAATTTGCCGATAAACTTCTGGAATGATGAAAGTTTTTCCAAATCGGGCTCGTCGTGAATACGGTAAACAAACGTTTTAGCGGGGTGCTTCTTGTCTTTTTTAGAACCGATGAGTGTGGCTACACGCTTGTTGGCAAGCAACATAAACTCCTCGATAAGCCAGTTAGCCTCTTTTGCCTCCTTGAAAAATACTCGGAGGGGCTTACCGTTTTCGTCGATTTCAAATTTAATTTCGGGACGTTCAAACGATATAGAGCCGTTGCGGAAACGGTCGTCGCGGAGAATTTTGGCAAGATCCCAACATTTGAGAATTTCTTGGGCATAGTCGCCTTTGCCAGTTTCGATAATCTCCTGTGCCTCTTCATAGCAGAAACGGCGGTTGCTGTTGATGATAGTTTTACCAAACCATTCGTTCTGAATTTGAGCGTTTTGGTCAAGTTCAAAAATTGCCGAAAAACAGAGTTTGTCCTCATTGGGTCGAAGGCTGCAAAGATTATTACACAAAGCCTCGGGAAGCATAGGCACAACACGATCGACAAGATATACCGAAGTGGCGCGTTCTAATGCTTCTTGATCCAATAGAGAACCTTCTTCAATATAGTAAGTTACGTCGGCTATATGAACTCCTACTTCAAAGTTACCATTTTCGAGAACGCGGAACGAAATAGCATCGTCGAAGTCTTTGGCGTCGGCAGGGTCGATGGTAAAAGTGGTAACGTTTCGCATATCGCGACGCGCCTTAATTTCGCCCTTAGGAATTTCGGTGGGAATCTCCTCGGCAGCACGTTCCACAGCACGGTCAAACGCATAGGGAAGTTCAAATTCAGCAAGAATTGCGTGCATTTCGGTTTCGTTGTTGCCGGTTTCGCCAAGCACCTCAACTATCTCACCGATAGGATTTTTAGCACCTGCGGGCCATTCGGTAATTTTGGCAACAGCCTTGTCGCCCTTTTTTGCCTTCATAAGTTTGCCCGATGGGAGGAAAATATCGTAAGGCATTGTCTTATGATTAGTTATGAGGAATGCAAAATTCTTGCGTTTATCCACAGTGCCTACAAAAGTGGTGCGGAAACGTTCAAGAATCCTTATCACCTCGCCCTCTTGCATACCGTCGGTGGTAGACGCAAAGAGGCTCACCTCTACCCTATCGTTGGTAAGGGCATTGTTGAGATTGCGCTCGTCAACAAAAATTTCAAGGTCGCTATCGTCGGGACGAACAACGCCGCCTCCCTTGCGCAACTCTATCACACCTTCGATAACGCCGGTTTTGATAAAAGCCTTGTATTTATTGTTTTCGTAGAGGATACGATTTTGTTCCAACATTTCGGCAATGGTCTGCTCAAAAAGTTCCTTTGCATCTTTGTCGGTGATTTTCAGATACTCCAACAGTTGTTTCTTAGAATATTCAGCAGTTGGATTGTTTTTGAGCAATTCAGAAATCAGTCGCAAAAGTGTGCGCTTGTTGTATCGCTCAGTTATAGGGGTCTTTGTTTCAATAGTTTCAGCCATAAGGTATATGTTTTTACAAATTATAATACAAAATTAACCAAAAAAGTGGTATAAACAAATATACGATGAGAATTTTTTATTTGTTGCCAAATACAAAGCGCAAAAACCTCTTAGCCTTGCGCCAATCGTTTTTGTTGAATTGCGAAACAAGGAGGAGTATTCTTGCAAAAACTATTAGATAAGCCTTTAATTTAGAAGACGTTATGCAAATAGTTTTAAACACATTCGGCAGCATACACTTAAAATATTTTTCTTCCTCGTCCATAGCGTCCATCGACGCGCCACCAAGATGTATAATTGAAGAATCGGGAGTATAAAGGTTTTTATAGCCTGATTTTCTGAGCATTAAGCACCAAAGCATATCCTCGGCATACATAAAGAAGGGTTCTGGTAATTTTCCACCAAAAACGTTATCAATCAAATTTTTACGAGTAAAAAAACACGCTCCATAAATCCAATCACAATCGGTGGGCAGGTTGTAATTGTGACGCTCGCCAAGATAGAGTTTTGAAAGTTTTTCGGCATTAGTCAACTTATTGATTCTAAACAGTTGACGGAGTTCTAACCTTAGCGATGGTGCACGATTGGCACAAGGTTGAACACTGCCGTCGGGCGAAAGAAGTTTTGGCGTAAGGCTTCCGCAATTAGGCTGACTGCGAAAATAATCTACACAAATTTTAATAGTGTTTTCGGTAAAGATGGTGTCGCTATTTAGTAGAAGAATGTAATCACCTTTGGCACAGGATATTCCAAGATTATTTCCCCCTGCAAAACCAAGATTTTTAGGCGAATAGATGTATCTGAAATTATCTAAATGCTCAAACGGCGAGGAATCAAACCGTTTATCAGAACTATTGTCAACAACAATTACTTCGTATTCAATATCTTTGGTATGATTAATTAAAGAATTGATACAATTAAATGTAAGGTCGGGAGTGTTATAATTTATTACAATAACGCTTACTTCGACCATTCTACTTGATAAATAGAGTTTTGATATGGCGAAACCAACGACTGCTGGTCGATAAGTGCCTGAGCACGAGTGGTTACTGCCACTACATCGTTATTAGACGACTTGCCACAGCCTTTGTAGTCGCGCTCGATAAAGAATCCTGGATTGGCAAACGCATCAAATTCTTGCGGCAAATCTGCGGCATTCTCCACATTCTGCAACCAAAGCGCATAGATATTTGAGAGGAACGTTCCGGCAGAGTTGTCAACAATAAGTTTGCGCATCGAAACCGACTCGTCGCTATTTTTGGTAAGTCCAGCAAAAAACGCAGCCACATTTAAACTTGCATCGGCAGACCCAGCAAAATTGAGCGAATAACCTTTGTTTTCGGGACTATCGAACCAAATATATGGGAAATCGGCTATGCCAGAGTAGTTTATGATATTTGAGCCCGATTGTTCGGCGGTGAGAGTGATATTGCCCACATAATTGATATTTGAGGAGTGCGCCTTGGTGGTAAATCCGCTGAGATGGCATTTATTTACCACTTTGTCGGTGCTGCGGGTAAACTCAATCTCGCATTTCACATTGCTTCCAAAACGCTTTTCGGGGAAACGGATTCGGTCGAAATCAGACGGGCTAAAAACCATATAACCCTTTGTAAAGTCCACATTATAAAAGAGTTCGAGAGCAGGACGGAGGTCGGCAACCTCGTTTTCCACAAAATCGGAAATGAGGAGATGGAAGTCCCAATGCTCGCCTTCGCGCACGGCGTTGGAATCTAACTGCCATTGTTTGTGACGACTATCGCCCGGACTTGTGTATGCACCCAAAATCGGCTCCGAAAACGAAATCCAATTTTGAGTTTTGTCGGTAGAGCGGTTGATTTCCACCAACGAATTATAAACGTATTGATTTACAGAGCATACATAACTGATAACATCCACCACGTTGGTATAAATAGCGGTGTCGGACGGGAAACTCGAAAGAATATCACTTGTGGTGGTATCATTCACAAACGCAGGCTTCTCTAAAAACTGAGGAACCGAAACCACAAACTGTTTGAGTTCGGGAGTCGAAGGTGTGATGTCGTCGTTTGCTTCGTCCATACTGCACGAGGTATGAAGGCAAGCCGAAGCCACGCAAAACGCTGAAATGCACTTAAATACAATATAAAAAAATTTCCTTTTCAATTTAAAATGTGGTTATTATAATACATTACTCCATAAAGTAAGACACGCCGAACGTGCAATACCCTAACTTTGGAACGCCTTTTTTACATACAAAAACTATAACCTTTATTTAAGCAAAATAGTTACACAAAATTTATACAAATAATGTTAATTCGCGGCGCAAAAATAAAAAATATTTCTAAAAATGACATCAAAAGCAATTTACACCATTTTGCTGCTCTTGTGCAGTAAT
>JAGCVU010000035.1 GCA_017962175.1 Bacteroidales bacterium
AGCGCAAAACGAAAAAATCACCGACATCGATGGCGTAAAAATCGACTTTGCCGACGAATGGGCTCACCTCCGCAAATCAAACACCGAACCCATCATCCGCATCTACACCGAAAGCAAAAGTCAAGCAGCCGCCGACGCATTAGCACAAAAAGTGATTGACAAGATAAAAGAGTTGATGTAATTGAAACAACTTATTATCATATTAGCACTTGCACTATCGTTTCTTCCCGTTGTTGCGCAAGATATTGAACCCGACAACGAGGAAGAAATTGATGTGTGCCAAATGCAAGTTGACAGCATATTGTCGCTAATTTCACCATCCACACCCGACAGCACCAAGGCTCGTTTATATAGCGAAGTTGCCTACACATCCGACAATACCGACACTGTTCTTAAATACTCATTTTTGTCGTTAGATTTTTGCCAAGAATCTGACAGAGAGTTAATTGCAGACAACAATGCTTGTATAGGTTGGGCATATTATTTTCAAGATAAATCTCGAAAAGCATTAAATTATTTTTTTAAAGCAATAGATTATTATAAAAACATAAATCAGAAGTCAATAGCAAATGAATACTTAAACATTGCCAAATGTTATCACGAACTGAATATCAACGACAGTGCTTTTTTCTTCATCAACAAGACGTTAGATATTTACACAGAGTTAAATGATACCAATCATATCGCCATCACATATCAATATATTGGTATTATTAATTCTGATTTAGGATATTATTCCACTGCTATTGATTATTTTACCAAAGCGATATACTTAGATTCGTTATTAAATCAATATATCGAATTATCAGAAGATTACAAATATGTTGGCAATGTAGAGTATAAACAAAAAAATTACTCAAAAGCATTAGAATATTTACGCAAAGCCGTTTCTATAATTGATACCATTGATACAGACGACGATTATTCTCTCAGAAGTAAGTATACAACCTATTTAGATTTAGCAGACGTTTATATCGAATATTCAGAAGAAACTAATAATAAATTATACGCCGACAGTTGCTTGCTTTATCTACAAAAAATAAACGACTATTTCATCAATAGCAGCAACTTCGACACACAATACCGCAAAATGCTGATTCATACAAAATATCTGTCGTTTATTGGCAACAACAATGAGGCATTAAAAGTATTACTTGATTGTAATCAGTTTTTAGAGCAAGACGAAGATGCAAATGATACTCGTTTTCAAGAATTTTATGAACATTTGACCAACTATTACAAAAAAGTTGGAGATTACAAAAATGCCCTAGAAGCATCCGACAAGGCTCACGAATACGCATTACGAAACGCCAACGACAGCACTCTCAACACCATCGCTGATTTTAAAACCGAACAGGCTATGAAAATACACGATGCCGAGGCAAAACAGTTAAAAGCCGAAAAAAGCCGTTTGACTGTAATTGCGGTATCGCTAGTAGTTGGATTAATGTTGGCGTCGTTGTTGGTATTTTATATTCTTAGAATGTTGACTATCAAGCGAAAAGCCAATGAAGAATTAACTTACAAAAACCAACTATTAGATCAACAAAAAAGCGAAATAGAAACTCAACGCGATGAAATCATTACCCAAAAAGAAGAAATTGCAACTCAACGCGATGCTTTTGAGGCAGTTAACAAAAATTTGGTTAGCAGTATCAATTACGCACAACGCATTCAGCAAGCGGCTCTATCTTTAAAAACAGAAATAGATGCTGTGTTTCCCGATAATTTTGTATTCTACCGTCCACGCGATATTGTTAGCGGCGACTATTACAGAGTAATGCAATGTGGTAAATACCACGTACTTGTAACAGCCGATTGCACTGGACACGGCATTCCGGGAGCATTTTTGAGTATGCTTGGCATTTCGGCGCTCAAAGAATACTGCGTTACCGAGCAAGACGCATCTGAGCCAGGGACGATTCTCGACAATATGCGCAGTTTTATAAAAACAACCCTCAATACCGACTCAAATAGAAAAATCGACGACGGAATGGATATGTCGGTATGTTGTTTCGATTTTGAAAATATGGAACTGCGATATGCATCGGCGTTGCACACAATCTATCTTTTGCGCAATGGCGAAATTAAAAAACTCAAAGGCGACCGAATGCCTGTTGGTAGATACATTATTGAAAAAGAGCATTTTACCACTCATTGCGTAAAAATTGAAAATGGTGATATTGTTTACACATTTTCCGATGGAATAGAAGACCAACCGGGTGGCGACCTATCTAATCCCGTAGGCAAAAAGTTTTTAAGTCGCAACCTTTCAGATTTTTTGCTTGCCAACTACCAAAAACCAATGGCAACTCAGTGTCAACTACTTGGCGAAACCATCGACAAATGGAGAAATGGTCGTGCCCAAGTGGACGATATGACAATGATTGGAGTAAAAGTATTGACTTAAAATATTGTGAAACACAACAAAAATTAGACATCAAAAATTTTTTTTTAACAAATTTTAAATACATTTGCGCATTAATTAAAAATAAGAAGAAATGCTGTTCTATACCGATTATTCGCTCGAAACCCTCAACACATTCAACGTAAAGGCCAAGGCCGACATCTTTATTGAAATAACCTCGGCAGCCGACCTCGAAGGCTATCAGCGCAGAAAAAAATATTTCGACCTGCCCCGCCTCATCCTTGGCAACGGCAGCAACATTCTGTTTACCAAAAACTTCCAAGGAGTTGTTCTCAAAAACAGCATCAAGGGAATAGAAGTGGTAAGCGAAGACAACGAAAAAGCCGTGGTAAAAGCCGCATCGGGCGAAGATTTCGACTCTTTTGTGCAGTTTTGCGCCAAAAAACGTTTCTGCGGAATTGAAAACCTTTCGGCAATTCCCGGAACTGTGGGAGCGGCTGCGGTGCAAAACATCGGTGCATACGGTCAAGAAGCCTCGCAGACCATTCAAGAGGTGGAATACTACAATTTTGAAACGGCTAAAATAGAAACCATCGCCGCCAAAGATTGCAAATTTGAATACCGTGGCAGCATTTTTAAAACCGACCTCGCAGGCAAAGTATTTATTACAGCGGTAACATTCTGTTTATCAAAGAATTTTACACCTTGCACCGAATACGGCAAACTGCAAGAACTATTGAAAGATACTCCTATTATCACACCTATGATAATGCGCAGAGTAATAAGCACTTATCGTGCGTCAATAATTCCCGACACAAAAGAATACGGCAATGCGGGCAGTTTTTTCAAAAACCCTGTTATCACCGAAGCCGCCGCAAAAAAAATCCTGGCAGAGAGTCCCGAACTCAAAACCTATCCCGCCGACAAAGGAAAAGTAAAACTTGCAGCAGGTCAACTGATTGATTTATGCGGTTTTAAAGGTGCAAACGAAGGCAAAGTTGGCACAGCCGAAAACCAAGCACTCATCATTGTAAACCTCGGTAAAGCCACCGGCAAAGAAATTCACACTTTTGCCAACAAAATTGCCAAGGCTGTAAAAGAAAAATACGGAGTAAAACTCGAACCCGAAGTTACTATCGTTTAATATGTTAAGTGCAAAAACAAAAAAAGAATTCCTGTCGTATCTGATGATACTTGCGGGTACGTTTGCCATAGCCGCAGGATACATATTTTTTATTTCTCCATTTAAGATAACGCCGGGTGGAGTTTACGGTATATCCATTATGATTCACCACGTTACGCAAGGCAAGTTTGAAATGTTTCCCGACGGTTTACCCATCGGTACGCTTGCATTTTGCCTTGATATTCCGCTAACTCTCATTGGCACAAAAATCTTAGGACCAAAATTCGGCATCAAAACCGTTGTGGGCTTTACTGCAATGGCACTTTTTACATCGCTTTTAGAATACGCTTGGGGCTACGAGGCGTTGGTTCCGGGCGAACCTTTGCTCTCGTCGATATTTGGCGGCGTGCTTGTAGGCTTGGGTTGCGGATTGTGTTTCAAAGCCAAAGCCACCACAGGCGGAAGCGACATTATTGCAATGATTCTTGCCAAATACACCCGCGCACCGCTTGGAATGTTGCAAATTTACGTTGATTCTACCATCGTGTTGTTCAGCCTCTTGGCATTTCACCAATGGGATATTCCGCTATATTCGTGGATTGTGATTTTTATCACCGGCAAAGTGGTAGACATTATCCTTCAAGGACTTACGGTAGAAAAGGCTCTCATTGTAATATCCGACAAGCACGACATAATCCGTCAAGAAATTATCAAAAAAATGGATCGCGGCGGCACATATTTCAATGGCAAAGGAATGTTTCAAAACGCTGAAAAACAGATAATTTTCACCGTTCTGTCGCGTCGCGAGGCCGAAATACTCAAAGATTTTATCCGCGAAACCGACCCAAGGGCTTTTATGGCTGTGCTCGACGCATCCGAAGTTCTCGGCGAAGGTTTTAAAAATCTCAACGAAAGTTAATATATTAATATAACAACGAATTTAACAAATTAAAACGAAAGAAAACATTAAAATACAATCTAAACAAACCCGCAAGCGGGATACGAATACTAATTTGTATTTGTTTAATTAGTTAATTAAAGCATAATTTATTATGATTTAATTTTATTCGTTTACTTAGTGTAATTCGTTGTTAAAAAAAATAAAGATATGGACGTAAAGATAGAAGAAAGTTGGAAAAAAGCATTGGCAGATGAGTTTAACAAACCTTATTTTGAGCAACTTACAGCGTTTGTTAAATCAGAATACGCCGCCGGCACAGTATATCCCGAAGGCAAAAACATATTCAACGCCTTCAACCTCTGTCCGCTGCCAAATGTCAAGGTGGTAATAATCGGTCAAGACCCCTACCACGAACCACGTCAGGCGCACGGACTATGTTTTTCGGTGCAAGACGGCGTGGAGTTTCCCCCTTCGCTCCAAAACATCTTCAAAGAGATAGAATCCGACCTTGGCACACCTGTACCGCCGTCGGGCAACCTCGAACGGTGGGCACGTCAGGGCGTTTTCCTCTTGAACTCAATCCTCACCGTCCGCGCCCATCAAGCCGCATCGCACGCCAACAAAGGTTGGGAGACCTTCACCGACGAGGTTATCAAACAAATTTCCGACAAAACCGAAAACGTGGTGTTTATGCTTTGGGGCAATTACGCCAAAGTAAAAGGCAAAGTAATTGACACTAAAAAACACCTGATACTCAACACCGTACACCCATCGCCATTGAGCGTTTACCGAGGATTTTTTGGTTGTAAGCATTTTAGCCGCGCCAATCAATATCTTACTGAGCACGGCAAAACTCCCATAAATTGGTAACTATGGAAAAACCCGACAGTTACACCACCATAGCCAAAAGCGGAGAAGGACTTTACAAAGACAAAGGCTCCAAATTTCTCTCGTTTGCGTTTCACATCGAAACCGAAGACGAGGCTGATAACCTGCGCCGTCAGTTCAAGAAAAAATATTACGACGCCACCCACGTGGTGTACGCCTTCCGTTTGGGAGCCGAGGGCGAAAAATTCCGCGCCGCCGACGATGGCGAACCCTCTGGCTCGTCGGGAATGCCAGTCTACAACACCATCCGTTCAAAAAACATTACCGACGTTATAGTGTTGGTAGTGAGATACTTTGGCGGCACAAAACTTGGCATTCCGGGATTGATAGATGCCTATTCGCAAGCAGCCGCCCTTGCCTTAGACAATGCCGAAACCATAGAAAAAACTATTACTCAGAGCATTACAGTAGAAGTCCCCTACTCTATGGTCAATTTTGTAATGCGTGTTATCAAAGAAAACAACCTAACCGTGGCAGACATGACGGGCGAAACCAAATGTAAAATCACCATTGCAGTGCCACTAAATCAACATCAAAGAATCGAAAATCTATTAAACCAAAACGGTAAAATAACGGTATAAAAGAATAATAAACAAACGCCTTCCAGCGTTTTAATTTATACACCTTTATATAATATAGAAATTTGAGACTGAAACTCTACATACTATTAATAACCTTGATGAGCGCTGTATGCACCTACGCGCAAGAAACAAGAGGGTTGACGATGTCGCGTTCCGAAAAAATCGTCTTGGGACAGGCTTATCCCGACATAACCGTCAAAGACATCAATCAGAACGACATTTCAATCAGTTCGTTCGCAGGCAAATTTGTGCTTGTGCAGTTTTGGGCGTCGTGGTGCAAGCCGAGCCGTGTCGACAATTCCACTCTTGTAAACATCTACACCCAATACAAAGACCGCAACTTTGACGGCGGCAACGGATTAGAAATTTACAGCATCTCGCTCGACGACAATTCTAACAATTGGCGCAAGGCCATCACCGAAGACAACGTGGCGCGATGGTACCAAGTGAGCGAACTCACAGGCGTAAACAGCGATGCGGCACGTCAGTACAACGTGACAGCGATACCCGCCAACTTCCTTATCGACGGCAGCGGCAAAATCATCGCCAAACAGTTTAAAATATCCGAACTTGCCGACATTTTAAACACCAAACTCCAACAATGAACATCCAAGAGATAATCTCATATTTAGAAGAGGTGTTTCCGCCTCAGTATCAAGAAGGTTACGACAACGCCGGCATTCAAGTGCTTGCCAACGGCGGCAACATCACCGGCTGCCTTGTTACCCTC
>JAGCVU010000298.1 GCA_017962175.1 Bacteroidales bacterium
TCGCCGTTCCACATTTCTAACGGAGAAAGGTCGTTGACGTTGCCAAAATCGCCAAATTCTCTGCGAACCTCTGACGGACAGCAACAAATTTGATACGAACCGTCGTATTCTATCCAAAGTTCTTGTCCGAGAAATTGACAGAAAGTGTCGTCGGAATCGATGGCGGGAGCGACAAGATCGATTGGAGTGAAATTTTCCAACTTGATTTTGCCGTCGGCAACGGCGTGGCATTGGGCGCAGACCTCGTTCCAAAGCGGAGCATTTTCTGCGGTTCTGAGCATCTCAACATCCAATGAATCAGATGTTCTCCAAAGGTGATGACCTTTTACGCGATCAACACTGTGGTCGATTGCCCAACGGATTATGTTTTCGAGTTCGTAGAGATTCGATTTCATAAAAGTGCATTGGAGCGTTACGGTGCTTTTGCTGCCAAGATTTTTGCGTCGTTTCAAATAATACTCAATGTTTTGCAATTGTTTTTCTGTATCAACACCGCACATAATCGCCTCATTGATAGCGGGATTGATGCCGTTGATGCTGAATTTAACATCCGAAATCACGTCCAATAGTTTTGCTGCCCAATATTCAACACCTTTGGGGAATGTGCCGTTGGTGGTGAGGTTCATTTTGACGTTGTTTTTGCGGCATAAGTCCACAAGTTGTTCAAAATGAGAGTATAACAGAGGCTCGCCCATTGTAGAAGGAATAATTTCCCTGAGACCGTGAGGCGAAAGAAGATTCACCGTTTTTTCAATCACCGAAAAATCCATTTCGGGACGATGGTTGGTTTTCAAACGGATTCGATTGTCAGCCGAAAATGTGTCGCACATTTTGCAATGCAGGTTGCATTTGTCGGGATTGGTGATGAAAGTTACACGCCACGGCGACGGACTATGTGGATAAACTACCTGACTTTTAGATAGTTCGTTGTATTTTTGCATACAAAAAGCGGCATCGTCAGGCATTGAACGCACTTTTTCAATTGGCGGTTTCAGAGCCAAGAGTTTCTGCGGATTGTCAACAATATCCTGCATTTTTGCACGCAAATCGTCTGTACTGCCAAGTGAAAATGTGAATCCATCTTCGCCATTGTGAACAAGTTCCGCCATTCCGCCACGGTCGCTCACAAGTACGGGAAGTTCGGCGCATTGTGCCTCTTGAATTACAAGCGGAGCATTTTCAAGCCAAATCGACGGACAAACCAGAACATCAAATGAATCAAGCACTTGATGCAAATTATCATTGTGATAACGACCCTTAAATTCGATGTTTTTGCCAGAATATTTCGTCATCAAATCCCTGCCATATTCACTGTTGGCATCGCCCCAAATCACAAGTCGCGCATTACCATTAACCTTGCTGAAAGCCTCGCACAAAAGATGCACGCCCTTGGTGTGGATTATCCTTCCCGTAAAACCAAAAGTGATGGTTTCGTGGAGTTGTTTCGGGTGTTTCTGGAATATTGAAATGTTGAATCCGTATTTTGAATAAAACACTTTTCCCTTATTGACACCCATATCGATAAAAAACTGTTCGAGAGTGTGCGACGGCGCGAAAAACACATCAATACAATCCATTACGTTCCTGATATGTGCGTCTCGTTCCTCAATCAGACGCTCTTCAAACGCGGGATTGTTGTAGTGTAATCTTGCGCAATTGGTGCACTGCGTGGTATTTGGCAGGGGACAAATCTCCCAATTTTTTGGGTTGATTAATTGTCCTCGATGACAAAACATCCAAAAATCGTGAATTGTGAACAATACCGGTAGTCCAAACTCACGTTTAGCAATTATCGGAATCTGCGTTGAAAGGTGCGACAGATGTCCGATATGCACCACATCGGGCTTAATCTCACGCACGTAATCGCGAAACATATCATCAATTTCCGGATTGAGATATTTATCATAGAAAGTCGCGTTTTGCGGCTCGTAATTATGGATGTATCTGATATTTACGCCGCCATCTGAGGCATCGTAATAATGATACAAAGATACACTCTTGTCCTCAAATCTGCAAAAAACAAACACCTCGTTGCTCTTTGCGAGTTCGCGGGCGAGGTTGTATGTGTAAACTTCGCTCCCCGCCATATAATACGGCGGATAACCGTGGATGATTTGTAGTATTCGCATAATATCAGTACTCTTAAAAAAAACATTACAAATATAAGGCTAAAACGAACTAACAAAAAAAATTCGCAATTTTAAACACAAGATTACGCAATAATTACATTTTTAAAGAAATTTTATAAATTTACAGCCAGAAATTACGCAAGAATATTGGAAATGAGTAAAATAAAAGAACATTATATGCCTGATTATAATGAGTTAATAAAAAACGAACCACAAATACGCAGAAATGCGATTTCAGACTTATACCGCTATATGACTGATAATGGGCGTTTTTGCATTCTTCTGCTCGGCAACCACGGTGTTGGCAAATCATTTTGGATAAAAAAAATAAAATATTTCATTGCCGACCAAGGCAAGGCAAAAGAGTTTTATATGACAAAACTCATCAACATAAACTGCTGTGTATGTGCCAATAAAGATGAAAATTTTTGGAACGACATCTTTTTAAAAGCCGATGGAGGTCTTCTTGTCTTCGACCATATCGAAGAGTTAGACAAAAAATCGCAATACATTCTTTTTGAAATACTTAGCACAAAAGGAGAGGGCCTTTATGGTTACAACGAAAAAACAGTTGAATGTAGAACAATCTTTACATCGTCGCTAAAAATTGAATCGTTGCGCGATTTAGGTTCGCCTTTGGCTCCAAATTTTTTTGGCAGAATTTCTAATTTTGTGGTTAAACTTCCAGATTTTGACGAATGCGGCAACGGCATTGAACAAGATTTCAAAAATACTTGGAACAAAATGCGTTACAGCGAACCTTTCAATCAAATGCCTGGCGAAACCTTTATGAAATGGTTAAAAGAAAATGTGCATAAATTTCACGGCAATTTTCGAGATTTAGACAACTTAACAATGAATTGGCACAACTGTAAGGTCAATGGTTATTCCGATGAAGAAACTTTCAAAAAAGTAAAGGAGACGTTTGAAAAATTTAATCATTATCCCGAGCATAACACTGATTTTGAGAATTTTACCATAAATTCGGATATGGATTATTACAATGAAATACTCCCAAATTTAAAAGCGTTTGTCAAAGAATACGCCAAACGGCTTTACGGCAACAATCTAAAAAATGCCCCAAACGGCAAACCTTTCGGCGTGCCGTATAGGACTATGGATAGATGGTGATTCTCACTTATTTTCCCCCACCTTAGCCATCTTTTCGTTGTAATAATTTTTTACAACGCTCCATTTGTAGTAGGGGAAGGTTTCGGTGTCCATAGGGAGGGTGGATTCTATGCCGTTGAGAAGGCATTTTACCAAGATGTCGGAGGGGGATTTGGGGTTGCGGTAAAAGATTAACTGAATGTTGCAGGCTTTGCAGGTTTCAAAATTTTGGTAGCAGTTCTTTACTTCAAACGGGTCTTCGGGGTCACGGTCGGCGCCGTTGATGCCCATCAAAACGGTGAGAGGACCGATATATGTGTCGTGCCCAAAACGGAGGTCGGCAACACGGTCTACACTGCCGCTGATTACCGCATCTGCCTTAGCAATAATATCTTGCAAAATCGGAATGGTTTCGTACTGAGGACCAAAAACCCAAGCATACGAGCCGAGGTTAGAGCGTTCCCAAGTAGAAATAATCTCGTCGTCGGTAACAATGTTGCCCATCATTCCCTCGTGGGCGATGTTGGGCAGCGAGGTGTAAAGATGAAGAAGGTTACTCGCAATTTTTTCGGGCTTTTCGGGCAAACCGTCGGTGGAAGTGAACACCCGCTCAACGATTTTTTGACGCAAGGAATTGTCGTTGGGAACTTTGCTCCAATTTTTCTCAAAACGTGGGTGAACCTTTGGAAATGAGTGCTTTACAGGATTCTGACCATCCGAAGGAACCACTGCATCTAAGGTAAAGCGCGACGACTGTTCGCGGATTTCGATACGTGGGTCGCACTGCACAAGTTCTTGACAGAATGCCGACATACTCAGCACGCAACGTCCTACAAGAGAGGATATTGCATAAACATTTCCGCCGTTTTTAAACACCTCGGGAAAATTGTTGTACATAATGCGGGCAATCTTTTGGTGCTGCTCCCAACCAAGTTGCGTAAGTTCGCTAACGCCTGTTGAAAGTTCGTATTTGGCGTCCATAAATTTGGTGTAAAACTTTTCTCCTTCGGCAGTTAACTTATTGAGATTGTGCGCAGTAGTTAGCAGAGTATCAAGTTGAGCATAAAGGTCGGCATTCCAATAATACCGCGACCCGTGGCGGGCATAATGACTGATATAGAACGGTTTGTAACCCTTCGGTGACTTGGTGAGTTCAGATTTGTCGAAAGGGTAGGGGCAGTCGTTGCCGTAAGCCTTCTTTGGATTGTCTTTGAGTTGGTCAAACACAGAGTTTTGCTGAGCCGAAACCGTCAGCATAAAAACAGTGGTTGCGGCTGTGAGAACGATTTTCTTCAAAATTGCTTTCATAACTATTAATTTTAAGTGATTATATTTTTTGACAAAAATACAAAACAGAATAAACTATGCAAATAAATCGGAGAAAAAACTGCGACTCTCGAATTACAACTATACCTTACAAAATCACCGTTTATCGAAGAAAAGTGTGATTTTTATCACATTTTTTGGAGATAAAGTGTGATAAGTGATGGAGAAATTTCATATCTTTGCAATATGAATCGGAAGATACTGACATACGGTGGATACTTCGAAGCGTTTATGCACAGCCTTAAAACAAAGGAGCAAGAAAAAATCCAATACGGATTACTCTTGTTAAAA
>JAGCVU010000036.1 GCA_017962175.1 Bacteroidales bacterium
GTCTAAGTTTTTCTTAGGCGCATTCAACAAAATGTATTTGTTAGACTTGGCGGCTTTGATGGCGTGAATACGGAAAAGAAGTTTTTTGATAATTTCCTCTTTTTCAGCGTTGAGGTTTCCGTTTTTAATCATTACAGCCTCAGAAAATACCATCTGTTCTTTTTCTACAAGACCGTTGCTGAGCAAAGTGCTGCCGGTGGAAACAATGTCGAAAATGGCGTCGGCAAGACCAATTACAGGGCATATTTCTACCGAACCCGAAATTACATGAATGTCGGCTTTGATATTGTTTTCGTTGAGTACTTTTTTGAGGATATTGGGATATGTGGTGGCAATTTTTTTGCCATTAAACCAATTGAGACCTGTGTACTGAGCATCGCGGGGCACGGCAAGCGAAAGACGACACTTGCCAAAACCAAGTTTCTCGATTGTTTCTACCTGCTTGCCAGTTTCCCAAATAACGTTTTCGCCCACGATACCGCAGTCGGCAACACCGTCGGCCACGCACTGAGGAATATCGTCGTCGCGAAGGTAAAGAATGTCAACGGGGAAGTCGGCAGCCGAGGCAAACAAAATACGCGATGAGTTGCTCGAAATGCTGATTCCGGCTTTTTCAAATAGGTCGATAGACTTGTCGCTCAAACGACCCGATTTCTGAATTGCAATTTTTAATCTTTCCATTTTTATGTGTTTTTTTTAATTAATTACCAAAATAAAAAAGGCCGAACCCCTTGTTGTGCGGTTCGACCTTTATATTTTACAAAACAAAAACAACCGATGTCGTACGCACACAACTATCTGCCTCCATAATGATGGTGGTGGTGATGGATTGTATGGCACTCGGTGTATTTCATCTTGGTTTGTTTTTACCACAAATATTACGGCGCAAAGGTGAATATTTTTTTTTAATAATGCAAGTTTATTCAGATTTTTTTGATGTAAAAACAATATTTTGTATATTGCAGCATATTAATACACCAATTTTATACGATTTAATGATGTTATTTTCAGAACGTTGGAAACGATTAAAAGAGGCTCATTCGCAACTACTATCGAGGCGCAACGAGCCGGAAATTCTTGGCAACGGTATTTTTACACGTTATAAATATCCAGTGCTAACCGCCGAGCACACCCCTTTGGAATGGCGTTACGACCTCAATCCCGCCACCAATCCTTTCCTTATGCAGCGGATAGGCATCAACGCAGTGTTCAACGCCGGAGCAATCAAGTTAAACGGCAGATACATTGTGGCGGCAAGGGTGGAAGGATACGATAGAAAATCCTTTTTTGCCATTGCCGAAAGTCCCAACGGTGTTGACAATTTCCGCTTTTGGGACAAGCCCGTGGTAATGCCGCAGACCAACGACCCCGACACCAATGTTTACGACATCCGCCTCACACTTCACGAGGACGGATGGATTTACGGCATATTCTGCACCGAACGCAAAGACCCGACCGCACCCGAAGGCGACACCGTAATGGCTGTGGCAGCGGCAGGAATAGCACGCACCAAGGATTTGGTAAATTGGGAACGTTTAGACGACCTCAAATCGCACTCGGGACAGCAGCGCAACGTGGTACTTCATCCCGAGTTTATAGACGGCAAATATGCTCTTTACACTCGTCCACAAGACGGATTTATAAATGTGGGCAGCGGTGGAGGAATAGGTTTCGGACTATGCGACGACATTGCCCACGCCGAAATTTTTGAAGAAAAGATTATCGACAACAAAATATACCACACTATTAAAGAGGTAAAAAACGGAATGGGTCCCGCTCCTATCAAAACTCCCGAAGGATGGCTCTGCCTTGCCCACGGAGTAAGAAACACCGCTGCCGGACTCCGCTACGTGCTCTATATGTTTATGACCGCATTAGACAACCCAACAAAAGTTATCTATCAGCCAGGAGGATATTTTCTTGCTCCCAAATATATGGAGCGCGTTGGAGATGTGTCGAATGTGGTTTTTAGTAATGGTTGGATTGCTGACGACGATGGTAGAGTGTTGATTTATTACGCTTCGTCCGACACCCGCCTTCACGTGGCTGAAACATCAGTAGACCAATTGGTTGACTACTGCAAAAACACTCCTCAGGACAATCTCCACTCGTATCTTTCGGTGCAGAGTATTATCAACCTTGTAGACAATAATAATTTTTATACCAACAATTTAAAATAATGAAAAGAACCTTATTGACATTAGCCGCTGTGGCAACTATTGCTGCATCTGCCACGGCAAACGTAAAAATGCCGTCGCTTTTTACCGATGGTATGGTTTTGCAACAAAAAACCAACGCGCCTGTGTGGGGATTTGCCGACCCAGGCGAAAAAATCACTGTTTCAACCACTTGGGACAACAAAACCGTGTCTACCGAAGCCGCTGCCGACGGCAAATGGATGGTGAAGGTAAACACCCCTTGCTACGGCGGACCTTACGCCCTCATTATCAACGGCAAAAACACCGTATTCATCAACAACGTGATGATTGGCGAGGTGTGGATAGCATCGGGACAGAGCAATATGGAGATGCCTATGAACGGCTGTTTCTACGGACAGATTCTCAACGGTCCTGAGGACATTGCCAAC
>JAGCVU010000037.1 GCA_017962175.1 Bacteroidales bacterium
CATTGTGGCGCAACAACTGAGTACTGATGCCAGACAATTCTTCCTCGTTGTACAAAAGATAATACATTCTATCAGAAGAGTCGGCATTAGTGGATTCAGCCGCCATATCGGGATTGAGCATTTTGAAAATTTGAAATGCGGTGATAGTGTCGGCAGCCGCTTTGTTTTCGCCGCCGGCGTTTTGGTTTGAGCCTCCACCACAAGCACATAGCATAATGGCGGCTAAGGTTGAAAATAAGAGTTGTTTTTTCATAATGGAAAATGTTTTATGTTATTATTCTGCAAATGTACGGAAAAATATTTTAGGGCAAATACATAATTACCGAAATTGTAAAAACCAACACAAGCATTAACGAAATAAAACAAATACGATGAATCCTAATATATTTTTGTTTGTTTTTGATGGTTTCATTCAACTCAATGTCAAATTCTTTGAGATAGTTTTTAACGTCAGGATATTCGGCAAATGGTTCAATCTGCTGTTTCAGTTGCTCTATTTGAGGAAGAAGTGTTGATGAAATTTTTTTTCTCTTTGTTTTTATTATCAATGTACCACTAAAAAAGAGAGACTCATAAATCATAATTTTATACTCTATGAGTTGCGTTCCAAAATAGAATACACAAGACAAGCCAACCGAAATCAATAGCACCCAAAAGGCATAATTGTTCATAAAAACATCTCCCATAGTTTTGGGATATTGCTTTTGATAATCTTTTAAAAGATTTTCAAGAGCAATGCTAATTTCCTGAAAACTTGATTTATTATCGTTCATACCGTTCAATTAGTGAATCAAAGGAAGAAAAAAATGTTTGAAGAAAAGTATAAATCCAAAAAACACAATAATATCAATACCTAAAAAAATAATATTGAGAATGCGGCGTTTTTTGATTGCTTTTATTTTTGACGAGTAACTATCCAAAAGATCTAGGGCTTCTTTATTGTTACCATAAAGCGTTTTTACGATTCTAAGATACATTTTATGAGTATACAAGGCTTCGTAATAATACTCATCTGCCTCTTGAATAGTCAATGCTTCTTTGTTTCGTGCTACAAGAAAAAAAAATGCAACGAAAGTGAAACATAAGAAAAAAACTATTGTATCAGGGTTGAAAATCGAACAAAAAAAGAAGGTCAAAAACAACAAAATAGAACCATAATACATAATAAAATCTATTATCGAAGGAATAGGAACATTTTTAAGCCTCCTAATGCTTTTTTCAATTTTCACAATCAAAGTTTTGATATTCAACTCTGTTCCACGTTGTTCGTGCATAATATGTCCACAAGACAAACAGATATTACTCAACAATGGAAACGGTGCACCACAATCGGGACAAGTTTTGAGATTTTTCTTTTCTTGCCACACTCTCATATTTTCGGAGCGGATAATGTCAGCATCATCGCCTATCACAAATATTGGAGGACCTACCCGTTGAGTATCAATATTTTGAAGATAATTACCACAATAAGGACACATATCCGAAATCAATGGGATTTGCGCACCGCACGCCAAACAACATTTAAGTTCTTCTTTGGTGTAGTATTTGAGACGTTCATTGAGCGCATTATCCAAATACTGATTGATTTCGTCAGACTTCACACCCTCTTTAATAGCAGCATCAACAATAGTCTCCCGCTCCTTGTAAGTTAGCACCCTATCCGCAAGCGCAAGACGGGTAAGATTGATTATGTGTTGTGAGAGTGCCATTGGGTTGGTTGGTTGTTAAATTATTACAAAAACTAAGCATAATATATTGGCAAACAGATAGTTTCGCCATCTTTTTGATAGTCTTTTGTGTAATTTTCTTTTTATTATGGTTTCAATGGCAAAGATAACAAATCCATTCTTGTACCCAAAATTTTTTTTACCAAATATGCGTAAATTCTCAAAATGTTTGCTAAATCTATTCGGTAAGGCAAGGAGTGAGAGATGTTTTTTAATATTTTTTGCCAAATAATAATAGGGTAAAAAACAAGTTAGGGGTTTAAATATTGAAAAAATCAATCAAAAACTTATTTCAGTATGAACACATTAACCAAACTAATTATCGCTGTTGCAATATCTTTGGGCAGCGTATTAAGCGCACAAGCGCAAGAAAAAACTTGGGAACACAGCATTTATGTTTCCGCTGGACCATTAATTATCACCGACATTGAAGACTCTTTTTGTGGTCACGGACTTACCATTAAGGCAGGTTATGGAATTAACCGTTATTTTAGTGAATATCTGTCGGTTATGTCGGGACTTGCTTGGCACAAAGATATGGAAGACCTTTTTAGCCCCAAAGACGGCGGTTCATCAGATTGGTTTGAGTTTCTCGACATTCCTGTAATTTTTCAAGCACACCTCAACGATGATGTTGAAGGCAACAAATGGATGCTCGGTATTGGACCTGTTTTTTCGCGTTGTATCCAAAACGACAAATATGATTTTGATGACGGCTTACATCATCAAAGTACAGGATTAAAAAAAATCAAAGACTTGAATATCAGTATTATGCCTATGGTTGCATACGAAACTAAACATCTCCGCATAGGCATTGATGGCAACATTGGTTTACGAAACGTAAAACTCACACACGGAGAATTTTCCGGCAAAAAACATCTGCATAATATTTGCGCATCTTTTGGTGTAAAATTTTAAGAATTAATATTTTACGCCAAGAATCCCCTCAAACCTCAACCCAAATCCTCCCAAACTATACACCGCCGTAACGATGGAATCTTTAAAATCCTCTGTGGTAATAATTTGTGCAGGTTTAGTGCTACGGTTGACGTGGAAATCAAGTATGTCGCCACCAAGGCGCGAACCAAGCCAAAGGGGTCGTATCAGGCGACCATTGTACAACTTGTAGATAAACAGTCGGTTGCCTTCTTCCCAATAACGGGTCTTTTTGGTAACGCCTACCACTATTTCGTTAACGCCGTTGCCGTTGAGGTCGCCATAGTCGAAACGGTAGACCGGGAAACGTAATTCCCACTGAGAGATAACGGAATCACCATCAAAATGCTCAATAATATTCAAAGTGTCGGCAATGCGGCGAAGGGCAAGAGTTCCATAATCGGTTTTGAAACTTTCGCTATCTTGCCCGCCACCGCACGACACTAATAGGCTGAATGATAATATTATAAATAGTTTTTTTAACAACGAATTAAACTAATAAAAACGAATTTCCTTTTATAAAATAAATTAGGCAACAATAAATTGTCGCCTAATTTTACGAATTAAACGAATTTTTTTTGTTAAAAATTAAACACCACGGCGGCAATAAAACGCGAATTGCCTACGGTGTAATCTTTGGTAAATTTATAAAAATCAGTACCTTCGGGCTCTACCTTGCCGTATTCTGCCGCTGTGTATTCGTATTCTACAAAAAAGTTGAGGGTTTTGTTTGGAATAATGCCGATGCGGGGTTGAATGCGGTAAACCGAGTTGATATTAATGCCACGTCCGTAAGTAGTTGCATCGTTGGCAATGCGGTCGCCAAAACTATTGTTGCAGCCCCATCCAAGGAACATTCCCGGGCGGAAAACTCCACTGCATTTCGAAAAATCTACCCAAGCGGTGGTGGTGCCGTAGTTGGTGTATTTGTATTCGTGCTTAACTGGGTCGTATTCATCGTAATAGCCGCCCATAAGACATTGTTCGTAAAGGTTGTCGCCATAAATTGCCTGACAACGAATGTCGAAATTATCGCCGTGATATTTGCCAAAAACCGAGAAAGCCGACGAACCAATTTTTGTGTCGGTTTTGTAGGTGAGACCCGAAGCCTCGTCGGTAAATTTGGTGCGGGGCTGAATGAGCATATAGTTAAACATTGCGCCAAGATAGAGTTTTTCGCCACGGTAAACCACCTGAGCGTTGAGTTCGGGGAGGTTGCTGTTGCGCAGATACTCGGTGCTGCCGCCGTTTGGTCCAACGGCTTTGTTGTCTAACTGAAACGAGGCTATGGCATTGAGTTCCAATCCGCCGAAATACCTTGTGTATTTGGTTTGTACGTAACGCGAATAGGGATGGAATGGTACGCCCATATTTAGCGGACGAGTGCCCGGCATTACCTCGTGAGCCACCATAGGATGCCAATATTGACCTACAAGAAGTCCGTCGTTTTGCCAACGCATATTAATGTAGGCGTGACGCAGACGGAGCATATTGATTCCGCTCTCCGACGAACCTGTAAAATCACCCTCGATATATCCAAAA
>JAGCVU010000001.1 GCA_017962175.1 Bacteroidales bacterium
AATGTGGGCGCAATGTGAACGATACCTGTACCATCTTCGGTGGTAACATAGTCGCCGGGGATAACACGGAATGCCTGTTCTGCAATTTCTACAAATGTATCTTTTTCGTAGGTAAAGCATTTGTCGGGATGAGCGGCGGCGGATTTCTTTACAAATTCAGCAGAAAGGTCATCAACTTTTTCGCAAGGTTTTACCCATTGCATCATCTGTTGGTAATGCATTCCCACAAGGTCGGTACCTTTGTAACGACCCACAATGCGGTAGGGAACTACTTTGTCGCCGGGTTTGAATGTTTCCATATCGGCTGATTCGCCATCGGCTTTGAGATATGCGCCAAGACGTGCTTCTGCCATCACCACTGTGATTTTGTCGGCGGTGTAGGGATTGTAGGTTTGCACCACCACGTAGTCGATATTAGGACCAACGCAGAGAGCGGTGTTCGAGGGAAGTGTCCACGGTGTGGTTGTCCAAGCGAGGAAATAAGGCTTGCCCCATTTGGTCATCTCATCTTTTGGGTCGGTGATAAGAAACATTCCTGTAACGGTGGTGTCCTTAACATCGCGATAGCAGCCGGGCTGATTGAGTTCGTGGCTCGAAAGTCCTGTGCCGGCAGCGGGCGAATATGGTTGAATTGTATATCCTTTGTAGAGATAGCCCTTGTTGTACATCTGTTTCAAGAGCCACCAGAGCGATTCGATGTAACGATTGTCGTAGGTGATGTAGGGGTCGTCCATATTGATCCAGTAGCCCATCTGCTGAGTGAGTCGTCCCCATTCGCCGATGTATTTCATCACGTCCTTGCGGCAAGCGTTGTTGTAATCGTCAACAGAAATTTTTTTGCCGATGTCTTCTTTGGTGATACCGAGCGATTTTTCTACACTCAGTTCCACGGGCAAACCGTGAGTATCCCATCCTGCCTTGCGGCTTACTTGGAAACCTTTTTGCGACTTGTATCTGCAAATGCAGTCCTTAATAGTACGAGCCATCACGTGGTGAATGCCCGGCATACCGTTGGCCGACGGCGGACCGTCAAAAAATATGAATTTAGGCGAGCCCTCGCGGGTTTCGAGACTTTGGTCAAATGTATGTTCATTCTGCCACCTTTCGAGTATTTCTTTGTTAATCTGCGAAAGGTCGAACTGCTTGTATTCGGCAAATTTCTTTCCCATTATTCTGTATTTTAAATTAAAACGGTGCAAAGGTAACACAAAGAAAGTAAAGTGCAAAAAAAAATGTAACAACAAAATCTTTGTAATTACAATTTTATTTTACATTTTTGTGGCATTTAATTTGGAGATATATTTCTACTAATAATACTTTTTGCTATGTTTTTGAATTTATACACGCAGAATATCAAAGTTTTTCTGTCGGCAGTAACTGTCGATATGGAATCGCTGCGCAATAGTGTCAAAAACATTCTGCTCAAGGCCGGTATCGAAATTGTGGAACAAAAAGAGGATTTAACACCGGGGCAACTTCTTGATTTGATGCTGTCTGCCAACTGTTCTATGCACATTCTCGGCAATATCAACATCTGCGACCAAGATTCTGCTGTATATCAAACTCCGCCCGCGCAACATTACCGCACAGCCAAGGGTATCGACAGCAAAGAATACAAAATGTTTGTATGGAATCCTTCGGGAACAATCAACGACAACAATCAGTATATCAACATTGTTCGTCGCAATATCGACGACAACACCATATATTCCGACATCACTTCGCCAATTGTGTTTGTGGAGGAACTCCGCTCTATTATGAATTTAAAACCAGAGGTAAAAGCAGCACACGACGCTTACGACATTTTATTTATTTACAATTCGTTAGACAAAGACTCGGCTCGCGAAATCACCAATATGCTCGGCGACCTCCACACTGTGGTAAACTTGGAAATCAATGCGGATACAAACACCGACTATATGGATTTTATCCTCAGTCAGTTGCCGCTGTGCAAAATGGGTACAGTATACTACGACTTTGCCGGCGATTGGGCAGTGCCTTTTGCCCAGCAAGTGTGGAAACAAATAGGCGGAGCAGGTAGTGCCACTCAACTTTTCATAGCGGGAAATAGCAGTCACGCCGATGAAACGCAACTTAAACCGCTGAAAAAGATTATGGCTTACTCCATCAACGAAAAAAGTATTATTCCGTTAGATATAAAAATATACTACGACAAATTAACAGGGAAAAACAACACGCAATGAACGCCGAAATATGTCCATATCCGGGTCTAAGGCCTTTTACCGAACAAGAATCTATATTCTTTAAGGGAAGAGATATGCACATACGTCAAATAATTAAACTGTTGGAAGAGAACAAGATGGCGTTTATTACCGGTGCTTCGGGCGACGGAAAATCGTCGATGGTGTATGCCGGCGTGCTACCCAATATCCGTGCGGGATTTTGCAAAGCTAAGTACAACGGATGGCTAATAGCTGATTTCAAACCACAAAAAAATCCTTTTTTATCGCTCTGTGAATCAGTAGGTAAAACATTAGAACTACCCAAAGACGAAATTTCAGCCGAACTCAAAAACGGATTCTCATCGCTTGTTGACGTTTACAAAAAATCAGAATTCTACACCGACAACTATTCGGGTCGAAATCTTCTTATCATTGCCGACCAGTTTGAGGAGATGTTTACCAACTTTGAAAATTTTGCCAACGGAAAACCTTCAAACGAATCGTACATCACCATCAACCTTCTGTTAGAAACCATCAGACTATCTATAATAGAGAAACTGCCTATATATGTGATATTTACAATGCGTAGCGACTTTATAAGTCAATGCACTGTGTTCAAAAATTTGCCTGAATATATCGCATACAGCCAGTTTTTTGTACCGCAGTTGAAACGCAACGAAATACGCCAAGTAATAGAAGAACCAGCCAAACTTGCAGGAGGAAGCATTTCGCCACGACTTACCGAAATCATCATCAACAACCTCAACAGCGGTTTCGACCAATTGCCGGTGTTGCAGCATGCGCTCAACCTTCTTTGGAAAATGGCTGATAATGGCGAACAGCAGATGGACTTGATTCACTTGGCACAAATAGCAGGCATATCGAGCGATAGTTTAAGCCCGTCAGACAAAAAAATATTCGACGCTTGGTTTGAAACTTTGCCCGAATATCAACGCAAATATTACGAAACTCCAAGTCTCAACAATATTCTCAACGCACACGCAGGCATTCTTTACGAATCGGCTTACGATTATTTTATGGAGAATGTTAAATGGGCAGATAAAAACATCACTCCCGAAGAGAGCAAGGAAATTATCGAAACGGTGTTTAAATCGCTCACCAAAACCGACAATAAACGTCAGGTACGCAACCGCTGCACAATCAACGAGATAACAGGTATCATCAACAAACCTAATATAACCAACGCCACGGTCTGCGGTGTTATCAATATATTCCGCACTCCAGAAAACACTCTGTTGCAACCTTTTAGCGTACCGGGAAGACTTGACACTCAGTATCTTTCGGGCGACACAGTTTTAGACGTTACCCACGAGGCTCTTATCCGAAACTGGAAAATGCTTGCCGAATGGGCTGAAGAGGAAGAAACCTTCTTAAAAGATTATCACGACTTTGCCACGCAGATGAACCGTTGGCTGCAATACGACAAAGACCAGCAATATCTGCTAACTTCGGGTACTTACTCATATTTTCAAAATTGGTATCTTGCCAACAGACCAAACGCTTACCGTTTTCTGAAATACGACAACACCAAAAATTCATTTCGTCAAAAACTTAAACTTGCTCAATACCAATACGAAAACTGTCAAGACTTTCTCGAATACAGCAACCTCGCCATCAAAGCGCACGAAAGCAGCAAACGTAGAAAATTGATGATTGTGATCACTGCCCTCGCCGCTTTTACTGTAGTGCTTATACTACTCACAGGTTGGGCAATGCAAGAGCAGAAAAAAGCCAATGATGTGGCAGAGTATGCCCGTCAGCAAGCCGACTCGGCAGAACGGCAAAAAGCACGCGCTTTGCATTCGCAGCAATTAGCCGAAAGAGCCAACAATGAAGCAAAAGCACAAAGGTCGGAGGCTTGGGCTAACTTGCTCAAAGCCAACCGAGCCGCCGAAGAGGCCACACGGGCAAAACAACTTGCCGACCGTCGCCGTCACGAAGCCGACTCGCTAAAAGAGATTGCCGAATTGAACCTTGCCAATGCAGAATTTCAGAAACTCATTGCCGACGACCAACGTAGCAGAGCCGAAGAGCAAGCAAGAATTGCTAAACAGGCAAACGATTCAGCCACAAGACTTTACAGTGTAGCAATGTCGAATACCTTGGCTATGAAAGCTAAAAGTACATACGGCAACGAGAAACTTAATCTTCGTATAGCCTACACTGCTTACCTACTAAATAAGCGCAACAACGTAACTCAGAATAATGCGGAACTTTATGACGCAATGCTGTACTCAATGGAAATCAATGATTTAATCAAGCCGTTAAAAACAGCCAACGATCCGATTGCAGCTTTCACCATCGACCTTGCCGACCGCATAATTCTTATCACCGAAAAGGGACGAGTAATTGGCTACAACGTTGCCGACAAAAAAGCTAAAGAGTATTTCAGCACCTCTACTAACAATAAAGAACTTGTAAAACACGCTGTATTTCTGTCGCCAAACCTTGTGATGTATTCAACTATGGGCAAAAACCATTACTGCATAAGTCTCAACGGTACCGACAAATCTCCTAAAAAGATTCAATCGCAAGGCGACTATATCAAAAATGCGATGCTTACTCCCGATGGCAGATTTATAGTGGTGGCATATCAAAACGGACACGTTTCGGTGCTCAACGTTGACGACCCTGATGGACGTGCCGAAGCCAACATCAACATCAAAACCGAAATAGCCGACATTTACTGCCACGGCAAATCAGACGTTTATATTCTAACTAAAAACGCTACCCTTCAACGATGGAACTTTAAGAACAACACCACTATGGAGATTTTCTCGCAGCCGGGTGTCAACGCTTACGCCATGGCATGCATCGAACCCAAAAACCTTTTGGCAATATGTTTCTCCAAGGGCGACATTCAGTTTCTCGACCTCAAAACAGGAACTAAAGAATCAAATATGCTCGGATCGCACAGCCGCATCGAAAAAATCGTATACGACCGCCGAACCAAATTCTTGGCAATGCTGAGCCAAGGAAATATGATTTCGATAGTTCCTTCCAATAGTATGAAAACCAAGCCTTTGGTTATCGATGACTTTATGTTGCACAATTTTGCAGTTAAAAATATATGCTTCGACTCGTATGGCACAATGTATGTGCTCACCGAAGAAAGTTTCATTCGCTATTTTGAAACCGACATCAATACATACGCCGAAGAACTCTCACAAATGAAAATCAACGAATTAACACAAGAAGAATACGGTCTTATTTTAGGTCAAAATTATTCAACTAAATAAATAATTAATTGAACATAGGTGTTGTAAATATTGGATTGTTAATAGCGGCGGTGCTGCTGCTGATTGCATTGGTAATAGTGCTGATGACAATGCGCCGACGTATGCTCAATAACGAACGCCGTCTCGAACGCCGATATCGTCAAGAAATCAATTTTTACGACAACGAACTCACCCGTGTCAACTATCTTTACAACGAACTTGCACAGCAAAAAGATATTCAACCAATTGTTTCTGATACAAATCAAAACATTCTTACCGACAATAATTTATCGTTGGAACAAAAAAAGATAGAAGCCGAAAAAGAAAAACTCGAACAGCGCAACAAGAAACTGTGGGAAATGAGCATCGCCATCGAAAAAGACAAGGAGCGAATAGCTATGCTCAAAAACAAAATTGAGGCTAAACATTTGGAAATAACCGACAGCATACAATATGCCCGCCGTATTCAAGACGCACTGCTGCCTTCACTCAACATTCTCAAATCAATGCTCACTAATTATTTTCTATTGTGGAAACCTCGTGACATTGTTTCAGGCGACTTCTATTGGTTTAGACAGCAAGGCGACCTACTGCTATTTGCCATATGCGACTGCACTGGTCACGGTGTTCCCGGAGCGTTTATGAGTATGCTCGGCATCACCTACCTCAACGACTATACTGCCACAGCCGACAACAATACTATTCCGTCCGACATTCTGGAAAATCTCCGCCGACGCGTAATTATTTCACTCAAACAATCGGCAGAAGGCTCTCTCGAACCAAAAGACGGCATGGATATGGCACTGTGCATACTCAACACCAAAACCATGACATTGAAATTTGCCGGAGCCAACAACCCAATGTATCTCGTTAGTAATGGCGCACTTACCGAATACAAAGGCGTAAAAAACCCCATCGGCTTTTATCCTATGGAAAAAAAGTTTGAAACCACTGAGATTTCTGTAAAAAAAGGCGATTATATATATATGTTTTCCGATGGTTTCCCCGACCAATTCAATGGCAAAACCAACAAAAAAGTAACCTACGGACGTTTCAAAAACCTTCTTGTAGACCTCAACAACGAAACTTCCGACCCTGAAATACAAAAACAACGCCTCGACGACTTTTTTGAATCATGGCGAAACGGCTTTGTACAAATGGACGACGTGTTAATTGGTGGATTCTGTGTATAAAGTTTTTTTTGCAATTAAAAGATTATTATTATTTTTGCGCATTAAAAACTATATAAAATACCAACAACATGGCAACAACAGCAGATTTAAAAAACGGCCTCTGTATCAACTTCAACCACGACATCTACACTGTGGTTAGTTTTCAGCACGTAAAACCCGGAAAAGGTCCCGCCTTTGTACGCACCCGTCTCAAAAGCCTCACCAACGGCAGGGTACTTGAAAACACTTTCTCGGCAGGACACGAAATCGACATCACTCGCATTATCCGTCGTCCTTATCAATTCCTCTACAAAGAGGGAGATGACTACGTTTTTATGCAGCAAGAAACTTTTGAACAGATAACAGTACCCAAAGAACACATCGAAAACCCCGACATGTATCTTGATGGTCAGGAGGTTGAAATCGTGATCCAAGAAGAAACCGACCAAATCCTCACAGTAGAACTTCCTCCTTTTGTAATTATGGAAGTAACCTACACTGAGCCCGGTATCAAAGGCGACACCGCTACCAACACTCTCAAACCCGCTACTGTTGAGTCTGGCGCCGAAATCCGCGTTCCCTTGTTCGTAAACCAAGGCGACCGTATCAAAATCGACACTCGCGACCGTTCTTACGTTGAACGCGCAAAATAATTCTTTTTAAAATTTGTGCGACGCTTTTAGGTCGCACAAATTTTTTTTATTACTTTTGCAAAAGACAGAAAAATATTAATATGGATTGATATGGTCGAAGGCAAAAAAGCAAATTCTAGCCGAATTAAACTAAACACGCTGCTCAACATCATCAAGGTTGTGAGCAACAACTCGTCGATCGAAGAACTGCTAAAAACTTACAGCAGTGTGCTTTTAGACGAGTTTAACATCAGCAACGTGCTTATTTTCAACTACGACAATCGGCATTGGAATATAATACTCCGTCACGGTATTGACCACAATGCTTGTGAGGGTATCGACCCGGAACGCGATTTTAAAAACATTACCGAATACGACTCCATATCATCTCTCGACCTTACACAAAAACTTCCCGGTCTCGACTACATCATTCCTATCACACAAAATACCAAGCCGTTGGCATACATTCTCATCGGCGACGACAACGAAGGCAAAGGCACCAGCCCTATTATCAAAAACCTCAACTCAATTCAGATTCTTTCAAACCACATTGTGGTAGCTATCGAAAACAAACGACAAGAAGGAATGCGCAAAGAATTAGAAATGGCTTCAAGAATGCAGAGCCTTCTGATTCCAAACGCCGACATATTCGATGGCAACCCCAATATTGCAGTTTGTCCGTTTTACTTGCCTCACTACGAAGTGGGCGGCGACTACTACGATTTTGATTATCTATCTGACGATGAGATGTTTTTCTGCATTGCCGATGTGGCTGGCAAGGGAATGGCAGCAGCATTGCTGATGTCAAACTTTCAAGCAAGTTTGAAAGCCTTGTTTGTACCCGAAACCGAATTATCAACGCTTGTAAACCGTCTAAACAAGATTATTGTAAAAAATTCAAACGGCGAACGCTTCATTACTCTGTTTATCGGTAGATACAACTTCACTACACACGACCTTCGTTATGTAAACGCAGGACACAATCCTCCAATCCTTTTCGACAAAGATTCAATGCGTCTCGAATACCTAACGATGGGCTGCCCCGGCATTGGAATGATGGACGATATACCCACCATCAACGAAGGACACATAACCCTAACCAACAACAGCAAACTACTCTGCTTTACCGATGGTGTGGTAGAAATGGAGCGCGAGGGTATTCCCGACTACGGACAAACAGTTGTAGAACGCACCGTGTGTGATTCTCAGCCAGTGCGCGAAAATATCCAAAGCCTTCTCCACGAACTAAACATACAGCGTTCTAACACCGCACTATTAGACGATGTTACGCTACTTGGAATCGATTTTATAATCAATAAATAGTATTGTTTACTGAGCCGAACCGTAAATTGCTTTTTCAACTCCGAGCGTGAGAGCTATAGCAGTGAATGGTTTGCGTAATATTTCGTTTACCGATAGTTCCTTGCCTCGTTGCATTACCTCATCATTGGTCTTTAAACTCAACAATATAGCCTTAACATTAGCAAAATCATTATTTTGGCGCACACGCTCCAATAATGAAAGTCCGTCGGTGTCGGGCAAGGTGTAGTCTACTACAATCAAGTCGGGATTATCTATAGTAAGATTTTGCAAGGCAGATTCGGCATCGGCGTATGAAAATACCTCATATCCCTGATTAGCAAGAGTATACTCAGTAATAAAACGAGTACCCTCCGAAGGTTCCACTATCACAATGCGTTTTTTTACGGGAGGCTTTTTCACCACGGTTGGAGCTATCTCTTTTGAATAAAAAATCTCCGCCTTGGGAAATTTTATAATTGTTTCCATCAACGAAAAATTATCGCCAAGTTTCAAAAGATATCCTCTTGCACCTGCATCAATGAGTTTTTCGATATATTCAGGTTCGTCGTAAAGAGAAAGTCCAATAATGGTGAGTTCCGGACGCACTTCAAGTGCCATACGTGTGGCTTCAATGCCGGTAATGCCCGGCATCTCTATGTCCATAAACACAATGTCGGCATCAACCGACAGAAGGTTTTCCAAAAATTCAGTTCCCGAGCCGAACTCAGCTGTAATTTTGTTGCCGCCAATCTTGCGCAGCAGAAGTTTTATTGTGCTGCGAAACGACGGTTTGTCATCCACCAATACTATTTTTCGGCAATCTGTATCCATTACTGTTGGGTTTTGGTATCTGATTTAGTGTCAATTACTATGCTAATTTTAACTCCGTTGCCGGGCGATGAAGTTATGTCGGCGCGACCGTTGAGTCCCGACACTCTGCCAAGCAGGTTTGTAATGCCGCTGCACGGTTTATCTTTGATTCTACGCTGCACCTCCTCGGGGTCGAAACCCTTGCCATCGTCGGTGTAGTCGATGCGTACAAGAGAGTCCTGTCGCGAAAACTTCAGTTCTACTTTTTTGGCTTCGGAATGTTTCAATGCGTTGTTGAGCAGTTCGTTGATAATTCTGAAAACAGAAGTTTTACATTCGTTGCTTTCGGGCTCCACAAAATTTTCATCTGCCTCGCACACAATCTGCGGTTCTCCTGCAGGCGAAAGTTTTTTGCACAAACTCTTAACACTCGCCACAAGACCAAAATTAGCAAGCATATCGGGCATAAGATTGTTGGATATGTTTTTGGTCTCTTTTACAGCCTCTTCGATAAGTTCCTTCATTTCTAAATAAACCGAAGGCAGTTCGTCGGCGGCTATCTTATTGTGCGACAATAGACTCAGATATGTATTGAGGCTTGAGAAAAAAGCACCGAGACCATCGTGAACATCTTTAGCAAAACGAGCTCTTTCACGTTCCTCGGCCTGCACCACAGCGGAGAGTATCTGACGGTTAAAGTCCTTCAATTGAGTTTCGGCCTGACGCAAACGTAAGTGAGTTTTCACCCTTGCCATCAGTTCCGAAATAAGAAACGGCTTTTTGATATAGTCAACGCCGCCAAGTTCAAAACCTTTGAGCAGGCTTGCCTCATCTACTTTGGCGGTGAGGAATATTACGGGAATATCTTTGGTGTCGGGGTCGGCTTTGATACGACGGCACACCTCAAAACCATCTACCTTGGGCATCATAATGTCTAACAAAACAAGGTCGATGTTTCCGTTTTTGAGTATACCATGCACTTTTTCACCATCGCTCTCGGCAGTTACTCCGAAATCATATCCGGAAAGTATGTCTTTGAGTAGCATAAGGTTGGGCATGCTGTCGTCTACCACTAATATATTAGGTCGTTCCATATAATTTGCAGTTCGTTAATTTGGTTTATAAAGTTAAGGAAAAAAAATACGCGGAGTTAGAAAAAATGGTTAAAAATGATTAAAAACTTTTTTATTGTTTTTTTTTGACATAAAAAAAGAGAAACCCAATTGGATTTCTCTCTTGCTTTGTTGCCCGATCAGGGGTCGAACCTGAACTCTCCTGATCCAGAGTCAGACGTGTTGCCAATTACACCATCGGGCAGTGTCCGTCGTATTTTGACGGCGCAAAGGTAGAACGATTTTTTAAAACAAAAAAATTTTTTTTGCTTTTTTTATTCTGCCTTCTCCTTATTTTTTCTGCTCCTTAGCCCATGTATCTTTGAGGGTAACGGTGCGGTTAAATACAGGATGATCGGGTGTGCTGTCGGGGTCTACATTGAAATAGCCCATGCGTATAAACTGCAAGTAGTTCAACGGTTTAAGTGTTGCGGCGTATTTTTCTACATAGCAATTGGTGAGCACATTCAAACAGTCGGGATTTATCATCTGTTTCATAGCCTCCAAAGGTTCGCAGTTTTGCTCTTTGATAATGCGAGCCATTTCGTCGCGGGGATTTTCTATTTTCCACAGACGGTCGTAGAGACGCACTTCGGCTTTCTGAGCGTGTGCGCACGATACCCAATGAAGTGTTTTGCCTTTAATTTTGCGGTCGGCTCCGGCGCTACCACTGCGACTGTCGGGGTCGTATTCAGCGTAGATTTCTATAATGTTGCCGGCGGCGTCTTTCTTGCAGAAATTCTCCTCGGGACACTTTATTATATATGCATTTTTTAAGCGAACCTCTTTGCCGGGACCGAGACGGAAGAATTTCTTTGGAGCATCTTCCATAAAGTCGTCGCGCTCTATCCAGAGTTCGCGACTGAACTCGATTGTATGGGTTGCGCTGTTTTCGTCTTCGGGATTGTCGATGGCGGTCATCTCCTCAGTTTTGCCTTCGGGATAGTTGGTAATTACCAATTTAACAGGGTCTAACACTGCCGAAACGCGGGTAGATCGTGTGTTGAGGTCTTCACGAACCGAACTTTCGAGCAATTCAAATTCGTTGAGAGCATCGTATGTGGTGTAACCAATTTTGTCGATAAAATTGAGAATAGATTCGGGGCTGTATCCTCTGCGACGGAAACCACAAAGGGTAGGCATACGAGGGTCGTCCCAACCCGATACGAGACCTTCTTTCACAAGTGTGAGCAGGTTTCGTTTGCTCATAAGGGTGTAACTGAGGTTGAGTTTATTAAATTCGGTCTGACGCGGACGGTTGTCGTCCATATTGTCGGCCTCTCCCCTAACCTCTTTGAGCCAGTCAACAAACAAATCGTATAGCGGACGGTGAACCACAAACTCTAATGTGCAGAGCGAATGTGTAACTCCCTCAAAATAATCGCTTTCGCCGTGTGCAAAATCGTACATCGGGTAAGCGTTCCACTTGTTGCCTGTGCGGATGTGAGGAATATTGAGAACTCGATAAATTATCGGGTCGCGGAAGTGCATATTAGGATTAGCCATATCGATTTTGGCGCGGAGAACCATTGTGCCGGGCTCTACTGTGCCGGAGTTCATTTTGCGGAACAATTCTAACGACTCTTCAGCAGGACGGTTTCTGTAAGGACTCTCAACGCCGGGCTGAGTGGGCGTACCTTTTTGCTCAGCAATGGTTTCGGCACTCTGTTCGTCAACGTAAGCACGTCCACGGCGAATAAGTTCCTCGGCAAAATCCCAAAGTTGCTGAAAATAGTCGGATGCGTAAAACACATTTCCCCATTTAAAACCGAGCCATTCAATATCTTGCTTAATGGCGTCCATATATTCGGTATCTTCCTTTATGGGGTTAGTGTCGTCGAAACGCAGGTTGCACACGCCGTTGTATTTTTTAGCAATGCCAAAGTCGATGGCAATAGCCTTAGCGTGACCTATATGCAGATAACCGTTGGGCTCCGGAGGGAATCGGGTTTGTACTTTCTTTCCGTTTTTGCCCTCCTCGAGGTTCTTTTCTACCAACTGTTCGATAAAATTTTTAGATTCTTCCATAACTTTAATCAAATAAAATAGAGCGCAAATATATATAAAACTAATGATTGTTTTTATATTTGCGGACTAATTTTACGTAAAATGGGCAGAATTATACTAAATGATATGCGTTTTCATTCGCCGATTGGCGTTTTGGAACAAGAGAGAACTCAGGGCAACGATTTCAGCGTAAACATTTCGTTTGAAGCCGACATCGTAACACCCGGCATTTCTGACAATCTCAACGATGCAGTAGACTATTGCGCAGTTTACAATCTCATCAAGGAAGAGATGTCGCAGCCTGCCTGCCTCATCGAAAATGTTGCCCACCGTATTCTACAGCGCATCAAACTCGAAATCCCCACTATCGGACGCGTTAAACTTGAAATTTTTAAGCACAATCCTCCTGTGGGCGGACCCGTAGCATACAGCGGGATTTCTATTGAAGGATAACTATAAGTCCATAGTGTTTCCTTCTATCAATCAATTTTTTAAATAAGGTATCTAAACCTTTGCTTTAAATTTGTTTTTTCGGCAGAAAACTCCGCCGCTCTACTCGCACCGGACTATCAAACACGTTTAATAAATCAATCACATTAGTCCGGACTTACGCTTTCAAGCGGCACCGCTTTCTTCGCCGCGCATTTCAAAAAATCTCTTTTTCTCATTTGCGACACTGCAAATATAAACAACAAAAAACATATTTCCAAATTTTTTTTGAACTTTTTTTATATTTTTTTAAAAAAAGTTTAAAATAATTGAAATTTAGTATATAGATATAATCATTTCGATTATAACAAATATACAAATATCATATTATTTGATATAAATAAAATTGTATACTCATATTTTTCAGCAAATTACAAAGGAAAAATTTTTATAATTCTTCACAATGTAATTTACATTTATAGAAATATACATAATAATTGTAAATTTGTTAAGTTTATTCTCCTCTCCTACCCTCTGAAATGTGGTTTACTGTCGTTTTTCGAGGGCGTGTGAGATGAGAGTATTGACTATTTCGCCCGAACAACGAACAGAATCTATACCCGAAACCGAACTTTTCCAAGCCGACGGTATGCCGTCGGATGTGCAGTGCAATCCGGCAAGTGCGCCCACAAGGTAGCCTGAAAGGTCGGGAAAAACTCCGGAATTAACTGCACTCAGCACCATAGCACTAAATCCGCCTTCGGCAGCATCGAAGCTTGTGCTGAGGATATTTTTAAAACTTGCAGTTATGCCTGTTTGATTTACCTGCAATCCTATTTCAGCAAATATTTTCGACGACAATTCAGTGGCTTTTTTCACTGCCTCATTTGGCGAAAATCCGGCCGAGATATATTTTGAAACACCAAAAAAGAGCGATGCAGGTGCAATGCAATTGTCGCACACAAGATCGGGAATAGACGGAAGGGCGTCTTTTACACTGATATGCGGAAGGGCCGAAAACAAACACCCCGCCACCAATGCAGCAGGAAGCATAAGTCGAAGTGGTGTTTCTTCGTCTTTCACCTTATATAAATACCAGCTATTGCACAAAGCGAGAAAACGCTGTGGAGCAAAACCTTGAACCTCATTGTCGCGCATAAAAGCGGCAAATCCACACGATGAGGCAGAACACACCGAAAGGGTACCTCCCGGAGTTTGATAGTCGCCAAATCCGAGCATATCTGTTACAGGACTGCGATGCAATTGCTCTGCGGTGCGATCTTTAACAGGCATACCGAGAGCCTCGCCCACCGAGCCACCTTCAAATAGTCCTACGGAATGAGGCAATGTTACCACACACTTGTTTTGCGATGGAGCAAAAAAACTTTTTATACCGTCTATAACTGACATTGTATTATTATTTTTTTGAAGTGAAAACAAGCAAATATCACGCCACGACTACGTCAACGCGGTTTTTATAATTTTTGATTTTTTTATCAAAAAAATTTTTTTATCTCAAATTATCGCCATATATTTGCACCGCAAAAAACAAGGTCGGTTAGCCAAGCGGTTAGGCAACGGTCTGCAAAACCGTCTAGAGCGGTTCGACTCCGCTATCGACCTCGACCTTACATCATTTATCAAGTCTGTTTCAAAAAACAGACTTTTTTTTTTGCCCGAGAATCAAAAATATCAATAGGTTTTGGTTCTTTCAACAAAAAAATCTAACTTTGAGCAAAATTATTAAAAGCAACATACAATGAACACCGAAGAATTAAATATAATAGGAATCATACCAGCGCGTATGGGTTCAAAGAAATTTCCCGGCAAACCTATGGCCGACATCAACGGAATGCCCATGATCGGACACGTTTACAATAGAATGATGCTCTGCGAAGACTTTGCCGATGTATATGTGGCCACCGACGACCAAGAAATTATCGACTATATCACTTCTATTGGCGGCAACTGTATCAAAACCAAAGAGAGCCATATAGGAGCCATCGACCGTGTGGTAGAGGCAGTTAAGGCTATTGAAAAAATCGAAAAAATCAGATACGACATCGTGGTGCTTATCCAATGCGATGAACCTATGGTAACATCAAACCACGTAGGTTGCGCCATCAGCCCTATGATTATAGAGCCCGAACTTCAAGCTGCATCGCTTATGGCAGAAATCACTACCGACGAAATTTTCCGCGACCCCAACGAAATCAAAGTGGTGGTTGACGCCAACAATAATGCACTCTATTTCTCGCGCGAACCTATTCCTTCAGCTATTCGTGGTACCAACGCTTGCCCGAGACTTAAGCTTTTGGGCATTGACGTATTCCGCAGAGATTTTATTGAGGAATTCAACTCGGCAGCTCCTTCGCCTTTGGAAATCACAGAATGTATCGACCTTTTGCGCGTGCTCGAAAGCGGCTACCTTATCCGTATGAGCATGACCGATGAGGTGACATACTCTGTAAACACTCCCGAAGAACTCGAACGCGTGAAAAAACTGATGAAGGACGATTATCTTGTAACAAAATATCTCAAGAAATAATAATGGAAAACCAAGAAGTAAGAGTGAGATTTGCGCCAAGTCCCACAGGAGGACTGCATCTCGGCGGCGTGCGCACCGCGCTTTTTAATTATTTGTTTGCCCGCAAACACAACGGCAAGTTTATTCTCCGTATCGAAGACACCGACCAAACACGCTTTGTGCCCGGTGCTGAGGAATATATTGTAAAATCGTTGGAATGGATTGGTCTCGACATCGACGAGAGCGATATTAAGGGCGGCGAATATGGTCCGTACCGTCAGAGCGACCGCAAACCGCTCTACCGTCAATACGCTATGCAGTTGATCGACAGTGGCAACGCATACTACGCATTCGACACTCCCGAAGAACTTGAAGCCATGCGCAAAAAACTCGAAGCCGAAAAAGCATCGGTGCAGAGTTATGGTCCTGCCACTCGTATGACTATGAAAAACAGCCTTACAATGACTGCCGATGAGGTGAAATCGCTCTTAGATAGCGGTGCACAATACGTGGTAAGATTCAAAATGCCCGAAAGCGAAAAACTCGTTCTTCACGACATTATCCGCGGCGAAATCAATGCCGACACTTCTATATTAGACGACAAAGTTCTGTTTAAATCAGACGGAATGCCCACATATCACCTTGCCAACATAGTTGACGACCATTTGATGAAAATCAGCCACGTGATTCGCGGCGAAGAGTGGTTGCCAAGTCTTCCATTGCACTATTTATTATATCGTGCTTTCGGCTGGCAAGATACAATGCCGCAGTTTGCACACTTGCCGCTCATTCTCAAACCCGACGGCAAAGGAAAACTCAGCAAACGCGATGGCGACCGTCTTGGTTTCCCTGTATTCCCCATGAATTGGACCGACCCAAAAACCGGCGAATTTTCAAAGGGATACAAAGAATACGGTTTCTTGCCCGAAGCATTTATCAATATGATGGCACTTTTGGGTTGGAACCCCGGCAACACCGACCAAGAGATTTTTACCAAAGAAGAACTCTGTCAACTATTTACACTTGAGCACGTTAACAAAGCCGGCTCAAAGTTCGACCCCGAAAAAAACAAGTGGTTCAACAAGCAATACATAGAGCAATCGCCCGCCGCAAAACTTGCGCCCTACCTCATCGAAGACGCAAAAGCAGAGGGTATCGACATTCCTCAAGACCGTGCAGAGCAGATTTGCGAACTTGTAAAAAATCGCGCTAAATACACCCACGACCTTTGGCACGAATCGGAATATTTCTTCATTGAACCTAAGAAATACGATGAGGTAAATGTTAAGAAATTCTGGAAAGCAGAAACTCCCGAAATTCTTACCAAAGCCAGCGAAGTATTAAAAGGCATCGAAGATTTTGCATCTAAGAATGTTGAAACCATAGTTTCCGACTGGATTAATGCCAACGGATTATCATTTGGCAAAGTGCTCAACCCCATGCGTCTTGCCCTCTGCGGCGAATGCAAAGGTCCGCACATCTTTGACATTTTAGAGCAACTTGGCAAAGAAGAGTCACTTAAAAGAATTGAGAAGGCAATTAAGGAGATAGCAATTTAGCCCTTATACTTCCGTTCAGGCACAAAAAACAGCGCCACGCCAATCATTATCAGCAGTATGAACATAATAGTTCCGCCGGTGATGGTGGCACGGCGCTGTTTTGCTGTTTGATATGATGTAATACGCGACACTTTGTAGTTGCTGCCGGCATAGTATCCGTTTTTCACTTTGTCGTAAACAAGAGCCACTTGACTACCGTAGCGCATATACTCACGGCGCAAAAGCACTGTGGGCGTGCCTTTTACAGCGCGTCCTCCAAGCGAATAAGTTTTACCGGAATATGTAGCCGACACTCTATTGCCGTCAGACACTAAACGAACACTCTCAGGGTTTTCGTCAACCTCCGAATCACATTCTACACATTCAGCAGGAATGGCAGCTGCCACAGAATCACCCTCTGACACTGCATGCAGAAACTTAGCTCCGCCGTGCCAATCTAAAAGCACATTTTCGCTACCGTCAGACCATCTGAGCAGCAAAGTTACAGCACCTTTAACCACACGTTCGTGGTTGTCTGGCATATATAGTTCGTCGGCAGAATAGATATCGGCAAGTACGCAAGCCTTTCCGTGACGCTCAAGAGCCTTTGATAGGCCATCTGTCGAAGTTAGCAATACGCCGTCAAGTCTCTGATTTGATCTCGAGAAACCGTAACAAATCAATCCGATAAATCCCATCAGCGTTACCATAGTGCCGAGCAGGCAGCACAATACCGAAGAACGCCTGTTAACGTAAAACATTACGAGGCGGCTAACATTTGACCCGTAGCACGCTCGCGGGGACGGTAAACATACGACACGCCGTAGTACGAAGCCTGCTCACGTTTGCGTGCCGGAGTTTCATCGCTGTAATAACTCTCAATTTCGTTCCAAAGTTGAGTGATAAGCGCATCGCATTCGGGACGCATCTCCGAAACCTTGGCGTTGGCTCTCAAACTGATACTTTGAAGCATTTTCTGAAAATTGAGTTTTTCAACAAATTCATCAAAATATACCTTCACCACAGCAATCTTAGGATTAAGAACGGGAGTGCCGCGTTTGGCAATACGATCGTTTTCTCCTTTGATAATGCGGTTGCCCCACTCAATAATCTCAGCCTCGGTAGCAAGGTCGGGCACACGAGCGTCTTTGGGATTGATTCCAAAAAATCTGCGTGCTTCAGGTTTGATTTCACCACGAATAATGGCAAAGTTGAAAACCTGAATAAAGTGAGATATATATAGGCGTGCCTTTTTGAGTGCGCCGGCATATTCGTTACTTTTGGTAACTTGGCGTGTGTGCGATTCTTTCTGCATCAATATCGCCTGCTCGTAGATAGGCAGAAAAGCCTGAATCTTGTTGAGCGTTGACTGGCGAAATGCAAGCATCTCGGGCGAATACTTCTTTCCAAGTTCGAGAGCACGTTTCAGCGCTCTCACCCGGGCTGCGTCTGTATTTGGTAATCTTCTGTACGGCATGATATTAAGAGTTTTAATAGTTTACATCTTACTATTTGCAAAACCCTTGCCCAAAAATTTTTTTTTTGTGATTTTTTTGCAAAAAACAAGAAAAAAGTATATTTTTCCGAAAATTTAACATTGCGAATACCATGTTTAGTAAAGAAACCTACGCCATTCGGCGTAAAATTTTAAAAGAAAAAATACAAAACGGACTCATTCTCTTGCCCGGAAACAAAGCCATGCCGTTCAATTACGGATCCAACACTTTTCCATTTCGACAAGACAGCACCTTTATATATTATATAGGTGTTGACCAACCCGATTTGTTTGCCATAATTGACGTTGATAGTGGCGAAGAATACCTTTTCGGCTCAAATGCCACTCCCGACGACATCATCTGGACAGGATTAACTCCCACAGTGGAGCAACTTGCTCAAAGTTCCGGAATAACACACTCCGGCGAACCATCCAACATTGCAGACATCATAAGCCAAGCCGTTAAACAAAAACGTAAAATTCACTATATCAATCCATATCAACCACAAATATCGTTGATGTTGGCAAACCTATTGGGCATCAATGTAAACCAATTGGCACAAAACCAATCATTGGCACTAATACACGCTGTGGCAGAGATGCGCAAGATAAAAGAACCTCAAGAAATAGCCGAAATAGACCGCACCGCACGCACCACAGCCATTATGGAGCAGTTTATAATCGACACAGCCACCGATCCGGCATGTCGCGAATCCGAAAAATCAATTCGTGCAGGGCTCTACCGCATATTTATGAAAGAAGGATTTTTCTACTCCTTTCCCCCTATCGTAACCACACATGGAGAGATATTTCATCAGCCCGAAGCATCCAAAGAGCGTTTGAAACCCGGCTCGATACTCCTTGCCGACATAGGTGCCGAATCAGATAGTCACTATGCCGGCGATATGACACGCTCTATACCCGTGGGCGGAAAATTTACTCCACAGCAAAAAGATGTTTACGATATAGTGCTCAACGCACAAAAAACAGTTTTCAACACTGCTCACCCGGGTGAAACATGGTTAAACGTACATCTCACGGCTGCCCGAGTAATTACCGAAGGTCTTAAAAACTTAGGTCTGTTAACAGGCTCTACCGATGACATCATAAAAGAAGGCGCATACGCATTGTTTTTTCCACATGGCATAGGACACCTTCTCGGGCTTGACGTTCACGATATGGAAAACCTCGGTGAAGACAATTTCGGATACAACCAAAACACTCCACGTAGTACTCAATTCGGACTTTGCAATCTACGTTACGCCCTCGAATTAAAAGAAAACATGACACTCACCAACGAACCCGGTATTTATTTTATACCTTATTTAATGGAAAAATGGAAAGCCGAAAAACGTTTTGCTGAATTTATCAATTACGATAAAGCATTAACATACAGCAATTTTGGAGGAATACGCATAGAAGACGACATAGTGATAACCCAATCGGGATGCAGAATCTTGGGTATGGAGGTGAAAAAAGAATTTTAGCAAAATTTGCCGGATTTATTATTTTATTATTAAATTTGCCTATCAAAATTAAGGACAAATGGACAAAAAGAGGTACATAATAGTCTCCATAATAGTTTCGGCACTTTTCACCGTTTTGGAGGGCGCTGTATTGATGATTGATAGGGGCATAAGTTCCACTGCAGCAATGGGGCTTGCACTGCTGTTTGTATTGCAAGCTGTGATTCTATGCATTGTTTTTCAAAAAACTGTAATGCACAATATATCACGAATATACAGTGCCGACCGTACATCTACCCGCACCGAGGAGAAAGATCACGAAAAAGATCATGAAAAAGAGAAAACCGACGTATCGCTCGACACCATAATCACCGAAGTGAACGAAGACGTGGCTAAATGGGCAAAAGACCGTACACACGAAATTGCAATTTTAAAAGCCAACGACAAATACCGCAAAGAATTTCTCGGCAACGTATCGCACGAACTCAAAACTCCGCTGTTTAACATTCAAGGATATATTAATACCCTTATAGACAACGGATTAGAAGACCAAGACATCAACATGAAATACCTCGACCGCGCCGAGAAAAACGTGGCAAGGCTCATAAAGATAGTGGAAGACCTTGGAACAATATCCAAATTTGAATCAGGCGCGTTGAAACTTATTATCGAAAATTTCGATATAAAGAAAAGTATCGAAGACGTGATAGAGTTTTACGAAATCAAAGCCAAAACCCGCAACATCACCCTCGAAATGTCGAGCGCACCCGCCGGACCGGCAATGTGCAAAGGCGACAAAGAAAAAATTTACGAAGTGCTGTCAAACCTCGTGGTAAACTCTATCAACTACGGAAAAGAGAACGGCAAAACCACGTTGGGCGTATTCGACATAGGCAAAAAATGGCTTATAGAGATACAAGACAACGGCATTGGCATCGAAGAGTCGAAACTGCAAAGAGTATTTGAACGCTTTTATCGCGTAGACAAAAGCCGCAGTTCGCAAACAGGAGGCACAGGTCTCGGACTCTCAATTGTAAAGCACATTATTGAAGCACACGGCGAACTGATAACCGTGAGAAGCAAAATAAACGAAGGAACCACTTTCTCTTTCACACTTATTAAATCAGAATAATATGTCAAAAACAAACAACTACAAAATCCTCTTGGTAGACGATGAAGAAGACATCCTTGAATTCCTCTCGTACAACCTTACCAAAGCAGGCTTCAAAGTAACCACGGCAAGCAATGGCAAAGATGCCATCAAGTTGGCCAAAGAGATTATCCCTCACCTGATAATCTTAGACGTGATGATGCCCGAAATGGACGGCATTGAGACATGCGAAGAGATGCGCAAGATTCCCGCACTCAAAAAATCGGTTATCGCGTTTCTCACAGCCCGTAGCGAAGACTACTCGCAAATTGCAGGTTTCGAAGCCGGTGCCGACGACTACATTGCTAAACCTATTAAACCAAAAGTGCTTATCAGCCGCGTAACAGCGTTGCTCAAACGTTTTGGATTTAGCGAAGACGGCGAAACAGCAGAGTCGGAATCTTCTACTATCACCCTCGGCGACCTCATCATCGACAAGGAGAAATACACCGTAACTCACAATGGCGAAGAACTTTCATTGCCTCGCAAAGAGTTCTCGTTGTTGCTGTTGCTCATTTCAAAACCCGAAAAGGTGTTTACCCGCGACGAAATTTACAACACAATTTGGGGAGATACCATCGTGGTTGGCGACCGCACTATCGACGTGCATATCCGCAAACTCCGCGAAAAAATCGGCGAAGACTATATCCGCACCGTCAAAGGCGTTGGCTATAAGTTTGTTGAGTAATGGGGTGCAGGCGACCCGCCTGCCTAATTTGCGGACGAGCCGTCCGCGTTCCAATATTTCACAGCCTCATTACTACATAAATCTTTAAACCTCTGCGATGGCGAGGGAATAATTTCGCCAAATACCTCTTTCTGCATACCGTCTACCTCCGCTACGGTTTGGGTATCCATAACCACGGCGGAGGGCCATTGGCGTGTAAAACCATCGGCTGATAAGGTTTTGGCAGTGGCATCGGCACAGAGACAGCCTCCGCATTGATTGTCAATTACATAACAATCGGTTGCGGGGTCAATGTTTCCGGCTGAATACCAGAGGGCTGCATTAATATCGTTGTGCGGCAATCCTTCATCTACAAAAAGAATTATTTTTACACCTGATGTTGCACCTACGTTTTCGGCTATTGTGCGCACGGTGTTTTTTTGTTTACACCTTATATATATAATAGCAACCGAAATTCCCTGCGAAAGTAGCGATGTATCAATGTCAGAGATTTCAGAATATTGATGCATAATGCTTTCTGTATCAATATTTTTAGGACACGGCACAGCAGTGGTATCTTTTGTGGTAACATCCAACATAAGTTTTCCGCCACACGCAAAAGTACGCGAAGAATGGTCTAACACATCCGACACCCCTCCCCTATCGATATACACATCGCGCTGAGGTTCAAAATATTGCAAACAATCTTTAAACAATTGACTATAAGAAGTCAACGGCACATTGGTATCGGTAACAATAAGAATTTTGTTAAACATCATTTGCCCCGCTCCCCAAAGTGCATTTTTCACCTTAACGGCATTGCCGGGATATTGCTGATGTATTTTGGCAATAACAATATTGTGCTGCACACCGCAATCGGGCATGTGCATATCTTCTAACTCGGGCACAAACGCCGCCTTGATGGGAAACTTAAAAATCTGTTCGGTAGCACGGGCTATGTAAGCATCTTCCATAGGCGGAATACCCACTATGGTAGCGGGATAAATAGCGTCTTTTCGGTGAGTTATGGCTGTAACGTGCAGTTTAGGATAATAATCGGCAAGCGAATAAAAACCTGTATGGTCGCCAAACGGACCTTCCCAAACGAGTTCCTCGGCAGGGTCGATATAACCCTCAATTACAAAATCCACATCTTCAGGCACTTCTATTTCGGGTTGAGAAACGCATTTAACAAGGTTTACACGCTTATGACGCAAGAAACCAGCAAGCAAATATTCGTCAACTCCATCGGGCAGAGGCGCAGTGGCAGAATATGCATACACAGGGTCGCCGCCAATGGCTATGGCAACGGGCATGGGTTTGCCAAGCGATTTATATTGCTGATAATGACGCGCTCCGGTTTTGTGTCGGTGCCAATGCATAGCCGTAGTATCGTTGGAGAGAATCTGCACACGATACATACCAAGATTGCGAATACCTGTGAGCGGGTCTTTGGTGTGGACCATAGGCAGGGTTATAAAACGGCCGCCATCGTAGGGCCAAGTTTTAAGAATGGGAATATTTGTAAGGTCGGGATTATGCATCACAACCTGCTGACAATCACCTCGTCCCGAAACCACCTTTGGAAAAAATCCGGCAATCTTACCCAACTTGGGCAGAGTAGAGAGTTTTTTAGCCAAAGTATCTTTAGGGGCAGTTAGCATTTCAAAAAACTGACGGATTTCATTTTCCTTGTCGCTCAGATTGTTGCAGCGGAGAGCAGCGCAAATACGTTTGATACTACCGTAGATATTGGTAACCACAGGGAAATCGGTGCCAGTGTTGGTAAACATAAGAGCCTTGCCGCCGTCGGGTTGCTTACACTCGCGGTCGGTAAACTCAGATATCTGAAGTACAGGGTCAATAAAGCGGTTGAAAGTTTTAAGTTCGCCTAAAGTGCTGAGTTGCTGAATAAAGTCTTTTAGATAGTTTGCTGCCATAAGTATAGGAACAAAAAAAACGGAATCCGCAGTCGAGCCAAGGAATCCGTCTCATAATAATCAAATAACCACTATAACCAATTACAATTCTTCCTCTTCTGGTTCCATATCAATCATATTGATAGGAATATCCACGAGGTCGCAGATCACTTCACCATATTCGAGCACGTCATCGTCTTCGTAATACCAGTTGATCTGTGTGGATGGGTCTTTTTCGTAAAGAACCTTCAACTCTTTAGTGATGGTAATAAGCCACTTAGAACAACTTGTGTTGAAATATTCAAACTTAAAGTCAATCACAGTTCCCTCCTTGGGATCATCGATATATTTTTGAATCCATTCAACGAGGGGGAGATAAAAACTTTCTGAATCCTCTACAAGTGAGCGTCCTTTAAGCATAAGGACACCCTCAGCAGGATTGAAATCTACCTCCGGCGATTTGTCTGTTGGGGCTATCTGTATTCTGTCCATATTAAGCGAATCAGTTTAAAAATTCAGGCATAAAGGTAATAATAATTTTTTTAATAGCGTATTTATAAAAACGAATTTTTTTAATAAAAATTATCCTATCGCTGTAAAAAAGTAAGTTTCAGAGGGTTGAAGAAATTATTTTACTTGTGATGATATGAAACCGCTGTAAATATACCGATTTTTTTTTATTCTCAAAAAAAACTCTCTACCTTCGTTATCAAAATATAAAGATATGGATATAGCAAAACTGATTAAGCAACACGCTAAGAATTACGTGTTTATAACATTCGGATTGTTTCTCTACGCGTTTGCGTGGTCGGCATTTTTGATTCCCTCGCAGATAACGGGCGGAGGTGTGTCGGGTATTGCCGCACTGATATATTTTGCAAGCGGTTTCCCTACGGGTATATCCATTATCATTATAAATACAATTTTAGTGTTGGCGGCAAGCAAGATTATCGACCTTAAATTTGCCCTCAACTCGGTTTTTGGGTTTGTGGGCATTGCGGCGTTCTTTATGCTGATGGACGGATGGTTTGAGAAACCCCTTGTAGATGACGCATTTATGTGTTCGCTCATAGCGGCTGGACTTTCGGCATTTGCCACGTCGATAACCTTTGTAAACGGCGGCAACACTGGCGGTGTAGACATTCTCGCCCTGATGATTACCAAACGCAAAAATATTTCGCCGGGCAAAATAATTCTCTATCACGACCTTATAGTTATTGCCTCATCGTTTTTGATTTTTCATTCGGTAGAAAAAATAGTGTATGGCTATGTGGTAATGTTTGTATTCTCGTATGTGCTTGACCAATTGTTAGATGGACGCAGACAGTCGTATCAATTTACTATTTTTAGTAGACACAGCAACGAGATAGCGGCAAGAATTTCGAGCGAAGTGGGTCGTGGAGTAACACTTGTTGACGGTCACGGATATTATTCAAAACAGCCTATCGAGGTGATAATAGTGATTGCCCGCAAGATGGATTACTCTAAGATAATGAAGATTATCGACGAAACCGACACTCACGCATTTATATCTGTGGCAAAAGTGGCGGGAGTGTTTGGCGAGAATTTCGAGAAGATACGTTATTAATAAAAAAAAATATGTACCTTTGTAACAACAAAAATTAGAACAAAAATGCTCGATTTCAGCAACGCTAAATTAAATAAAGTAATACTTCACAAAACAGGCAACAAAGCCCGTGAAGAACAGTTGGTTCTTTCCGACACAGAATTGATGTTGAACGACTCGATAATGGAGATGCTCAAAGGCTTTTTTCTTGGACATTTCAGCAACGAGGCTTTTTATAATTTTACGCCCAAGGGTCAGCCCGACGACAACGAGGTGTACACAGCCATCAACAACATATTCAGTAGCGAGGAATACTTTATTCCTGAAAGCAAGGCAATTGCAGCCAAATTGTACGATGCAGGAAGTCACCCCAAAATCAAGGCTGGCGACCTCTACATTGCCACTTTCTCCGACCTTGTGGTAGACGACGAACTTGTTGACGCTGTGGGAATTTTCAAATCAGAAACCAAGCAAGATTTCTTGCGTATCGACATCAGCGGTAACAAGTTTGACATAAAGATTGAGGAGGGCATCAACCTCAACAAAATAGACAAAGCATGCCTTATATACAACACAGAGCAAGATTTTGGCTACAAAATCAACATTATCGACAATGTGAACAAGCAAACCGAGGCACAATATTGGCGCACCGATTTTTTAGGCATTGAGCAACGCAAAGACGATTTTTATCAAACCCAAAAGTACATGGAACTTTGCAAAGATTTTGTTGAGGAGGTTTACAACGAGGAACACGAAGTAGAAAAACCTCAACAGATTGCAATTCTCAATAAATCAAAGAATTACTTTAAAGAAAACGAGAAATTCGACAAACAAGAGTTTGAAGAAAACGTTCTTTCGCAACCCGAAGTAATTGAGGCATTTAACGAATACAAACAGCAATACGCCGAAGAAAAAAACGTAGAGTTTGAAGACAATTTCGGAGTATCGGAAAACGCTGCCAAAAAGCAACAGACCAAAATGAAGAGCGTAATAAAACTCGACAAAAACTTCCACATCTATATTCATGGCGACGAAAGCCGCATTAGCCGAGGTGTTGACCCCGAAACGGGAATGAAGTTTTACCAATTTTACTACGATGAAGAAGAATAACATTAACAGTAAGTTACGATAATGAATCTAAACTATTTCATCAACATAGAAACCTCTACCGACATTTGCTCGGTGTCGCTTAGCCGCAATGCCGAAACCATTACGCTAAAAGAGAATCACGAACGCAATCACGCTTCGGCAGTTTCGCGATATATAGAGGATATTTTAAAAGAGAACAACTTAAAAGTGAGCGACTTATCGGGCGTTGCCATAAGCAAGGGTCCCGGTTCGTACACAGGATTGCGCATAGGCACATCTACCGCCAAAGGTATGGCTTATCAATCTGGCATAAAGTTAATTGCTGTTGACACTTTGCAGGCTATGGCGTTAAAAGTTGTTAATAATAAGGATATTATCAAGAGCCTCGAAACGGTGGTCTGCGCCACATTAGACGCCGGCAGAAACGAGGTATATTCCGAGGTTTTTGACCTGAACAACAATTGTTTACGTGCTTGTCAAGCCGAGATTATCACCCCCGAAAGTTATGCAGAATATTTTAAAGACAAATACGTTGTATTTACAGGCAATGCGGCAGCAAAGATAAGCGGCATAATCAAAAACCCGAAAGCGGTATTTGCCACCGAAATTGCGCCGTCGGCCGAATATATGGCTCAACTCACCTACAATCAGTATGTTAACAACCAATTTGTAGACGTGGCATATTTTGAGCCGTTTTACTTAAAAGACTTTATTGCAGTTATATCAAATAAAAACGTTTTAAAACATTAACCTGATGAAAACCATATTATTAACCATTCTACTTATGACTTCGGCACTATTCAGCACAGCGCAGAATGCAGCCTTCGGACCCAAAGAAAAACTCACTTTTGAAATTTATTACGCCTTTGTAACGGGCGCAAAAATGAGTCTCGAAACCCGCGCTCTTACCTACAACGGCAAACAGATTTTGCACGTTAAGGCATTTGGCAAAACAGTGGGACTTGTAGACAAGATTTACAAAATCAGTGAAGACTATCAATCTTGGTTCGACCCCGAGAATAAATGTTTGCCCTACAAATCGTTAGAGGACGTTCACGAAGGGTCTTCTTACAACCGCAAAATAACAGTTGAGTTCGACCACCAAAACAACGCCATCAACAGCACAAAATCTGGCGCACACACCGTTAAACCAAATTGTTACGACATTGTTTCGGCAGCATACTACCTTCGCACAATGGATTTGAGCAAACTTTACAAAGGTCAGATAATATCTGTAAACACTTGGTTTGGCGAAGAGGAATGGCCTCTTCAAGTAAAATACATTGATACAGAAACCCTCAAAATGGGCAAACTCGGCAAAATTAAATGCTATAAATTTGTGCCCGTGGTAGAGGTTTCAGGCGTATTCACCGACAAAGACGCTCTCAAACTTTGGATCTCTGCCGACGACAACAAAATTCCCGTTCGCGCTCAGATGAGTCTCTTGGTAGGTTCTGCAAAAGTTGACCTCATCTCTTACGAAAACTTGGCTAACCCCTCAGGATTTGTAAAATAGATTATTGTTTGCGAAAATCCTTTGGTCCCACGCCGGTTTGCTTTTTAAAATACTTTCCAAACGAACTCTGCGTGGGAAAATTTAACCTATAAGATATTTCTTGTACGCTTAATGTGGTGTACATCAATAGGGTTTTGGCTTCGAGTATTACATAATCGTTGATCCACTCCAACGCCGACCGTCCGCTGCATGCTTTTACCTCGCCACTTAAATAATTGGAAGTGAGGCACATCTTGTCGGCATAAAACTGCACACTGCGCTCGCTGTTGTGATATTGCGAAAGTAGCGACATAAACTGTTCAAAAATCTGTTCGTTGCGCGAAACCTTAAAGCCACGCCCCTCTCCTACTCCGTCCATAATGGAAACAATAGTGTACACAAACGCCTGAATAAGACTTTGGATAATATTAGGCGTTTCTTTGCGAGCGTTTTGAATATTTTCGCGAAGTAGAGGATAATAGTAGCGCAAAAGAGTTAAGTCTTGATCGGAGATTTTTTTCATAAAAAACTCCGGCGAAAAATATATACTCTGTTGCCAAAGACTGATTTTCAATTCGTTAACAAATTCAGGAGCAATCACTCCGGCGTATGCTTCGAGGTTTTCGCTACTGATAATCTGCAAAATATCACTACTACGGCAAATCAAAATGGTGTTTTTTTCAACTGTATATTTATTAAGGTTGATGCTGCACTCCATACGTCCGCCGGTGCAGATTAAGATGCTCACCGCATTGATACGGCAAGGGTATTTAAACAACTCTAAATATCCGAGCCTATCGGTAATAATCAACTTATCGCCAAACGCCGTTGCATACTTAAACGGCTGTTTTATCAGGTCGGAAATTGATATGGGCGTTAGAATTGTTGGCATGGTGTTAAAATATTTATACCCTCACCCCTATCAGCGTCATATCATCTACCTGCGGACGACCGTTGCGCCATTCGGTAATGCGGTTGTCTAACAAGTCGCATTGCTCTGACATTGGTTTGGTGTAGTTTTCCAACAAGAAAGCCAAAAGATTTTTGGCAAGGAATTTTTTACCCAAAGAATCGTTTTCGGGTCCGCCGGGCTGATCTTGAATACCATCTGATAATGTGTATATTACATCACCTTTTTCGATAGACTGTGTATATGAGGTAAAATGGTCTTTTTCTTTGATATAACGTCCCACAGGCATTCTATCGCCTTTGAGCGTGATTACCTCGCCATTGCGTATTATATAAGCGGTGTGATTGGCACAGGCATAACGCATTTGCATAGCGTCGAAATCGTAGCAACAAATGGTCATATCCATACCGTCGGCCATTTTGCGCTCACTATCCGACGACACAAGAGTGGTTTTTATAAAATCACGCATTCTATCGAGAATTGTGCCGGGGTTTTCTGCATCTTGCTCCGTTACGCAAAACTCTTTGAGTGCCGAAAGTCCGAGCATAGAGAGAAATGCGCCCGGAATGCCGTGACCTGTGCAATCGGCAGTAATCATTACACGATATTTGCCACACTGAGTTGCACGGTAAAAATCGCCGCTGACAATATCACGAGGACGATAATAAATAAAGTTTTCGGGGAAAAGGGCATCCACATCGGCTTTTTTCGAGACGGCTGCACTCTGAATTTTTTGAGCGTAGTTGATACTACTGAAAACCTTTCGGTTAATATCCTCTATTTGGTCGCGTTGAGCGGTAATTTCGTCGCGCTGAGCCAAAATCTCAGATTTTTGTTGGTCGAGACGCATATTCTTCTCGGATAGTTCGCGATTAGATTTTCGCTTGATATTCAACATTCTAACAATGTAAAACACTAAAAGCGAACCAAGCACAAGTCCGCCAATCAATGCAAAAATCATTATACGCATTCGACTTTTAGATGCACGGAGTTCGCGTTTTTCTGCCTCGCTAACTTTCATTGCTTGCGAAGTTTTAAAATCGGCAATTACATTTAGAGCACTATCACTAACACGTGCCATTTGAAACTGATGCATCTTGTTGTTGGCCTCTAATGCACCCTTATAGTCGCCAAGTTGTTCGCGGGCATGATAGTCGTATTCGTAAAAGAGCGCAAGAAGGTCTTTGTCGCCACTATCGTCGTGAAGATACGGTCGGCAATGGTTGAGCACCTTTAATGCCTCATCGTATAGGTGGCAATATTCGAGATAATCAACATAAATCAACTGCGAACGCACATAATTGTTGTATTCGCCCATATTGAGTTCGCGCTGAACCACTTGTTGAAGATAGTTGCAACCAGTATCGGCGTATACTCTGTAACCTGTTTTCTTTGCCATCTTGATATACGCAGAGGCAAGATAGTGGTAGGTGTCAAATTTAGAATCGTCGCAATAATCGGTGGTGATGGTATCGAAAATCATTGCAGCCTTTTTGAGATAATAAATTTCGAGATTGCAATTGTTTTCTTGTGCAAAACCGAGTGCCTGATAATCCTCTGCCACACCCACATAGTTGCACGATAAAGAATCTAAGTTTAAAGCCTTGGTGTAATACTCTCGTGCCGATTGGTAAAGTCCCATATCGTAATACATATTGCCTATCGACTGACACACATACGACACATCGAGCGTATCGCCCAAACTTTCAAAAATATCAATTGCATTAGAGAAATAGTGAAACGCACTATCGCTCTGATGCAATTGATGATAACATTTAGCAATGTTGACATATTTTAATGCACATTGTTCTATTTGCGAAGATTGAAGGTAATATTCAGCCGCTTTTTTGTTGTTGGTTAATGCCTCGCGGGGCTTGTTTTTGAGATAATAAGCCCAAGCGATATAACTAAAATTATCTGCAATGAGGTCAACATCCTTTTTGCTGCAATTGCGCAACGACAAAGTGGCATATTTAATCACAGTATCGGTATTGTCGGACATTTCGCCAACCATACTGTAATACACAGCCTTTTCGCTTTTAGGCGTATTGGGCTTAATAAGCGCAAGAATGCTATCCACCTCATTTCCGGCAGAAATCAAGAGCAATAATATGGCAACAAAAAGAGGTTTCATAGGCACAAAGATATAAAAAAAATCGAGATGGCAATGTTATTTTTTTACACTCTCACCCCTATCAAAGTCATATCATCTACTTGCGGACGACCGTTGCGCCATTCGGTAATGCGTTCATCTATAAGTTTGCATTGATTAGCAAGTGGTTCGGAATAATGCTCGGTAAGAAAATCAATAAGGTTTTTTACAAGAAATTTTTTGCCCAAGGGATTATCGTCGGCACCTCCGGGCTGATCTTGAATACCATCAGAAAAGGTGTAAACCACATCGCCATATTCTAATGGTTGCGTATCGGTAGTAAAATGTTCTTTTTCAAGAATATAACGACCCACAGGCATACGATCACCTTTTAATTTTATGGCATCACCACGACGGATAACAATTGCATTTTGATTAGCAGCGGCATAGTGAAGTTCCATATTATCAAAGTCGAACGCACAGATAGTCATATCCATACCATCGTCGATAATGCGGTTAGTATCAGATACAAGGGTAGACTTAATAAAACTGCGCAAACGGTCGAGAATTGTGCCTGGATTGGCGGCATCGTTTTCGGTAACGCAAAACTCTTTGAGTGCCGAAATGCCAAGCATAGAGAGAAACGCACCTGGGATACCGTGTCCTGTGCAGTCGGCTGTTACCAAAACGCTATATTTGCCGCATTGCACCACGTAATAAAAATCACCGCTGACAATATCGCGAGGCTTGTAATACACAAAATTGTTAGGAAAAAGTGCGTCAACCTCTGATTGTGGCGAAATGGCGGCACTCTGTATTTTTTGAGCGTAATGAATGCTACTGTATAGTTTTCGGTTACCTTCTTCTATTTCATCGCGCTGAGCCTCTATTTCGCTTTTCTGTTGGTCGAGCATCTGATTTTTGAATGTAAGGTCTTCGTTGGCTTTTCGCTTGATATTAAGTATTTTAATAATATAAAACACCAATAAAAAAGATAACACAAGTCCCGAAAACAAAGCAACAATTATCAACCTTAGCTTACTCTGTTTTGCCTCTGCCTCAGCTGTGTGAATTTTCACTTCTTGTTCTGCCTGAAATTTAGCCACAACGTTCATTGTGCTGTCGTTAACTGCCGAAACTTTAAATTCGTGCATTTTGTCAGAGGCTTCTAAAGCGTTTTTGTAATCGCCAAGTTTTTTGTAAACATCCGACAAAACACTATAATAATCAGACATAAACAAGTTTCGTTGATCTTCTAATAAGTATGGTTCGCAATCGAGAAGTGTTTTCAAAGCATCACGATTTCGTCCCAAAAAAGAATAGTATCGAGCATAACAGACTTGTACCGAAAATTGATTGCTATAATTGGCATTGTCAAGAAAATAGTTGCCTATCTTTTCGAGACAGGCAAGACAACAATCGGCGTATGCCCTTTCATTTTTTTTATAAGCCATTGAAATATATGCATTAGCAAGCTCGGTATAATTAGAAAATCGCGCACTAACATAGTATGGGTCAGTTGTAGGTATAGTATCAAACACAAGGCTCGATTTTGAAAGGTAGACGATAGCATTATCTAAATTATTTTCAAAAAGACAGGTATTGCCAAGATAGTGATAACTGTAAGCCATATCGAGATAGTTGCCCAACAGCGAATCAATAAGAATCCCCTTTTTAAAATAATCAATAGCTGTAGCATAAAACCCCGAATTCATGTTCACAATACCTAACGATTGATAAACATACGAAATATTTGTGGAATCTTTGAGTTGAGAAAAAACATCCAACGCCTTGCTAAGGTAAAATAAACTGCTATCTTGCAAATTAAGGTCAACATACGACCGTCCGATGGCAATATAGTTGTAGCCAATCTTTGTTTTGTCGTTGATTTTTTCAAAATACTCAATAGATTTTAAGAAATACTCTATTGCTAAACTAGATCGGTCTTGCATATAATACCCTGTACCGATATTATAATAGTTGTTGCCAATAATGAAATAATCTTTTTCATTGCACAAGGCATTAGAGAGAGTGGCATATTTGATTGTGGTATCCATATTGTCAGCTAAAACTCCAATATTATGATAAATATATGCCTTTGACGTGTCGGACATGTTATCTGTAATACAAGAAAGAAGGCTGTCTACTCTCTTTTGGCAGACATCAATTTCATCTTCAACGTAGTTTAAATTCTGTGCGTTGGCGTGTCCGTAACCAACTACAAACAAGAGAATAATTGAGAAGAATCGCCTTATTATCATTATCATACCACTTTATCTTTACCTTCTATTCATCCGCGCCTTTCATTATTATCTTACCCACCTTTACGGCTACCATTATGCCTATTATAAACACCACCAAAGCCAACCAATATATTTCGGTGAGACCAACTAACGCACTAATAAAAAAGGCAATACCTATGAGGGTGATTAATTTGGCAAACTGACGTGCATATTTCTTCTTGTCGCGGGCTTTGTTTACCGAGTAACTGCTTGGCAGCATAGTGTTACCCGAGATAAATGCGAGCGCAGCCCAAAGCAGCAGCCCCACTCCCATCGCCGACATCATTATTGTATAAACGTATTCCATAATGCACAGTCTTTGTTTTAAGATAAATCTTTTTGCAAAGATAAACAAAATATCTCAACCGATAATCACCACACCTTATATTATTAATGAATAATCAAATTTAAACATTTCCTTAAAATTAACCAATAATACCTAAAAATAGTGGTAAATAACCCTTATTTCCCCGTTATTTACTCCAATTTTCCCTTTATTTTTGGATTGCAGTGTAACGCTTTTTGCCGTACCTTTGCAAAAAAATGTAAAGGTAATGAAAAAACTTTCTATCATAGCAGCAGCGGTATTGTTGAGCATTTCGGCAAACGCCCAGAGGGTGCTGACCTTAGACAGTTGCCGCGCTATGGCTATCGAAAACAACAAGGATTTGCGAATGACCGAGATTGACCGCGAAATTGCAGAAAATAACAAAAAGGCGGCATTCTCTAAATACCTTCCAAGGGTCAACGCTGTGGGCGCATACGTCTACACAAGCAAAAACATCAACCTCATCAGCGAGGAACAAGAACAAAAACTCCGCGGAATGGGCGGCAATATTGCAGGTCAGATTCAAGATGTAAAAAATAATTTTGCCGAACAATTGCAACAAAACATTCAACAGTTGCAGCAGAATCCGCAGTTTTTGCAATACCTGCAATCCAATCCGCAAGTGGCTCAGATGTTTCAGGGCGCAATGCAGAACTATGTGCCGCAGTTGATGCAGACACTCCAAAGTCCGGGCAGATTAGAGCAGAGCCTTGCCCCCATCGCAGGTGTGGGTGGCGAAATTGCCGATGCACTCACCCTCAACACACACAATATATTCTTAGCGTCGATAATGCTTACCCAACCCATTTATATGGGCGGTAAAATTGTGGCTTACAACAAGATAACCGATTATCTATTGCAGGTAGAAGAAAATAAAGACACGCTTGCTAATCAAGAAATTATAGTTAAAG
>JAGCVU010000038.1 GCA_017962175.1 Bacteroidales bacterium
GATAAAACATAATATACAACACCTTATGAAAAAACACTTATTATTTTTTGCTGCCATAACGCTGGCTTCGTGCGGCGGCGGCTCACAAAATGGTGCAGGCGGTGATGCCACAGATTCCACCGCCACCGATTTTACACCATCAGAATCAACAGATTATCAACCCATTCCGCCGTCTACTATCAATGTAGACCCGTCGGTCTATTCCGATGATTCACAGTTTTTCTATTCGGAACAAAGGTTGCCCGAAAAGATTGACTACAATATGAATCTCGACAACCTTTCTTACCAGCAACTCTATATCTATAAGGCATATCCGTATGCGTTGCACGGTTTTTGGTTTAGAGATACTCACCTTTGCTTGTTTTTCTACAATCGCACTTCGTGGTATTACGAACGAGCTGAAAAACAGTTTGATACATACGCTCAACTTTGGAACGATGATTACGAAAAAGCTCTCAAATCGGTTCAACTTACTGCCGACGAGCAAAAGTTTGTAGACCGCGTTTCGGCTAAGATGGCAGAGTTTGAAAAGAACAACACTCTCAATGATAACGGCTTGAATTTCAACAACCTTGCCCTTGCCATCAACCGCTATCAAGTAAACGACGGCAAACCTTTAGACAAAAAATTGGCTACACTTCTCAGCCGTTACAACATTGCATTTGAGCCGTCAGACAAAGAGCAATTGTTTCAAATTTACGAAGACAACGACTACAAGGTATTGCCCAGTTTCATTACCACCGACCTTTATTTGCAGGCTTACCACATGTATTTTAGCTACATTCTTAAAACGTTAGAAAACAACGAGTTTACCAATAGTCTCGACCGTTTTATGAATGCAATGCATGCCGGAGCAATGCGTTACGAAAATTCATCGGCTGCCGGTGCTGATGTGCAGAATGCCAAAGAGTTAGCCGATTTTGTTGCTACATTTTACGCAGTGGGTATCAAATTGCTCAAAAACAAAAATGTAACTGTTCCGCAAAATTTTAAAGACGCTTACAATAAAGAACTTACAGCTATTGAAGCTCTGCAAGACGGTATGTCGCCACTGTTGCAAGCCAAGAGCGATATGTATTATTCGTTGTTTAAACCTCGCGGACACTACACCCGCAACGAAAAATCTAAGGCATATTTTAAATGTATGATGTGGCTTCAAACCGCTTTCTTTGCTATGGACGACGAACGTGCCGTTAATCGCGCTATTGCTATGGCAAACATTTTCAACGGATTGGATCAAAACTCCAAAAACGATTGTATGAATGTTTACAACATGATTACATTCCTTATGGGTGTGCCCGACAATGTGGCTATCGTTGATATGGCTGATTTTATGGCAGAAAAATTCCCCGGTGCCGACCTTACCGAACTTGTTAAAGGCGACAAACGCTCTCAAATTGTTGATTGGGTAAAAGAAAAATTCAAAACTGCCAACCGCATAACTCCCAAAGTACAAATCTCTTGTCCCGACAAACTCAACTTTATGCCTCAGCGTTACGAACCCGACAACGAGGTGCTCGGAAATATGGGCGACGAACAACCTAACGCCGAACGTGCTTATCCCAAAGGCTTGGATGTGTTTGATGCTTTTGGCATTAAGGCTGCCACCGCACTTTTGGATACTTTCTGCTCCGACTCAAAAAGTTGGAGCGAATATGCTCAAACTCGTTCTAAGATGAAAGGTCTGTTCAACAATTTTGACGGTTGGAACTCAACAAGTTACAACAAATGGATTGAATCGCTCACTGCCCTTCAAAAAACCGACAAGAATTATCCCGACTTTATGAAATCGCCTGCATATCAATTGCGCAATCTCAACACCGCACTTGCTTCGTGGGCAGAACTCAAACATGATGCTGTTCTCTACGCCGAGCAACCTATGATGGCAGAATGTGGTGGCGACGAAATGCTTCCCGAACCCGTTCTCGTAGGTTTTGTTGAGCCCAATCTTATTTTCTGGAACAAATTGAAAGAGTCGGTAAAACATCTTACTAACATTCTCGATGCCAACAACATGTATACCGCCGACCTTCGCAACAAAAATTCAGAATTGATGGAAAAAATTCAGTTCTGTATCGACGTTACCCAAAAAGAACTCAACGGAGAACAACTATCATCGGAAGATTTCAACACTATCCGCACAATGGGTAGTAGTATGGAATACTTTACACTTTCGGTGCTCAATCCCGATGCCGATACTCCCGACTCTTGGGGTTTTGTAAAAGGTGCCGACAAGCGCGTGGCTGTGGTTTGCGATGTGTTTACCCGCAATGTTGACGGATGCAGCAAAAACGGTATTCTCTACGAGGCCACCGGCAATCCCAATGTGATTTATGCTCTTGTACAAATTAACGGTAAAACATACATAACTCGCGGAGCCACATTTAGTTACTACGAATTTGTTCGTCCTATGGGCGACCGTCTCACCGACGAACAATGGCAAAAAATGCTCGACGACAAAAAAGAACCTTCGCAGCCAGCATGGTTTACACCTCTTATGAAGGAAACCAAAACCGAAATCAACGAAACGTTCCTTTATAGTTCGGGTTGCTAATTTTTAATTTTTAACAACGAATTAAACGGATAAAACGAAATTGGTTTACTGATAATATTAGTTTTATTAGTTTAATTCGTTGTTTAAAAAAATTATTATGAAGTGGAAATTGATTTGGTTAATAGTTATCTTGTTATCAATATCGTGCAACAACAACGATAACATAACCATAGTCTTTACCGGCGATGTGCTACTCGACCGCGGGGTAAAACCGGTAATAGAAAAAAACGGTGTGAAAGACCTTTTTCGTGGTGTTTCACACCATTTTCTTAATGCCGATTTTGTGGTAATAAACCTTGAATGTCCCATTACCGACACTGCCACGCCAGTAAACAAAAAGTATATTTTCCGAGCCGATGCCAAATGTGCCGAAGGTCTTAAACAAGCCGGTGTAACCCATTGCGCCCTTGCCAACAATCACACTATGGATCAGGGTCGCCAAGGATTGCAAAGCACTGTCCATCATCTTGAATCTGTTGGCATCGCCACCGTGGGCTATGGCTTAACGCAAAAAGAGCGCATTGCGCCAACCTTAATCCACAAAAACAATATTAATATTGCCCTCTTTAATTCGTGTCCTCTGCGTGTAGAAAATTGGCAAAACATCGAAAACACTCCCGACATCAATCAAGCCGACTGTTCTATCCTTGCCAAAGAAATCCGCACATTTAAAACACAAAGACCTGATTATTACGTAGTTGTAATCCTTCATTGGGGCACAGAATTTATCTCCACGCCATCGCTTACGCAGCGATATTCAGCCGCCGAATTGGTTTCAGCCGGAGCCGATTTGATTATTGGTCATCATCCCCACGTGATACAACCCATGGATACCATCGGCAAAGTGCCTGTATTTTATAGTCTTGGCAATTTTGTTTTTGACCAATCCAAACCCCAAGGCCGCAAAGCCCAAATGGCAGTGGTGAGGTTTACAAAAGATTCCATTTCGGCTAAGGCAGTAGGAGTGGAGATAAAGGGGAATATGCCGATGGCGGGGAAATAATTTTTTACAATATTTCCATCTTGAAACCCCAATTGCCATCGGGAAATTTTTTGGTCTCGATGATGCATTCTATCGAATCTGTCTGTGGATTCTTCAATTTATAGACTCGGTCGGGAGTATTGGAGATGCATTCATGATCTACTATGTCAATGAATTTCTGCCATGTGTACACGTCAAACTTAGTGTATTGGAATGATATTGTCATCAACGTATCATCTAAACTTTTGGTGTATTCGGGAAGAATATCATCAGGTTCGTGTGCCCATGTTTGAAAAAATCCAAAATATTCAGGGATGTTTTCCATATAACTTACATGATAACATTCATAATAATCAAAGTACAATGCTCCACCATCCATATCATAGTCCTGCTTGTGTTTATGTAGTTCTGTCCAATTACCAAGTTGACTATTCCACGGACTTGCTTCCTGAAAAAAAGCCAATATTTTTTTTAGATTGTGTTTTTCAGTGTCAACAGCCTCACGATAACAACGGACATAATAATACCCACCGAAAGCCTTGCCAGTGGATTCTGTATATGGCTCAATCTCTACTTCTCCGTTGTACATTCTGAATCCATCAAACTTGTTGTACAATATGTTTACGATTATTATTACCACACAGAGTGCAACAAACGAAAGAAATACCGTTTGGCAGCCCCATAGCCACGGAGAACGTTGTTTGAGTGGGGGGCGTTTAGTGTTAGTTGTCATAGATTTGCAATGTTTATAATGTCTGAATGTTTGTAAATTATCTCTGTTACGAATGGATGACAGCCGAAACAATTCTGTAACACATAGAACGCTGGTAAGCTTTGAGTTAGTATTTTCTTATTTGCAATTCCTTTGATGTCATCTTTGTCTGCACAATATGTGTCACGTATGAACATTTTGGTATTGACAAGATAATTTACCGTGTTCATTCTGTATATTTCCAATTCAACTTCTATCTGCTGTGTTCCACCCATCAGTCCGTAATAATCGAACTCTTTTATTTCTGAAAGGACACTGAAGTTGGGTCTGGGTATATCGTTATTTGCTTTGAAATATTCTTCAAGATTCTTGTCTTCATTGTGAACAATGAAATTGCCAACCGCCTTCAAATAAGTTCGCCAATATGTCTTGAAAGTTGGATTGATATTAAGTTCTGTAGAGAGATGGTGGTTCTCATCGAATGTGAGTTTCTTCTTCTTTCCCATATAGAAGTTGGTGATTACTTCATCTGCTAATCCGTCCCTATTGGATAAAACATTTCTGACACCAGTAACCTGAGTTGATTCGTAAATGTCCTCACAATTTGACTGTCCACTATAATATAAGTTCTCCACTCTCTGTTTTTCCCAAAAGTTGAGGCCATCAATTTCGGCTAATTGTGATGGTGTCAGTCGTCGTGATTCTGCTTTTTGCAATGTTCCCCATTTCTGAGTTCCTTTATACACCAATTCATACTGGGTATCAACATCTATTGTGTTTTCGTTATGTGGCAGGAGTTTTTTTCTCTCATCACCATCCGATATTTTTTCTACGATTTTTTTGAGTCCGCAAAGTCCCGCGCCAGCAACAGCACCGCCAGCCAAAACTTTTGCAACATCACGACCAGTTTTTATTTTGCCTGCCAATCCATGCAAAAGTAAATTAGCAAAGGCAGACCAACCAATGTATGCAATCCATGAACCTTTTTTTGTTTTTACCATGTTATAATATTTTAAATTACGAAGGTCAATCACTATGATTGACGATGCAAAGATACTCCGATTTGAAGCAAATTATCCCGTAATTATCCCGTCAACATCCCGTAATTATCCCGTAATTATCCCGTCAATTTCCCGTAAAAGGCAAGCATTCGTTGAGTTTCTTCTCTAATTGTTCAGCGCGTGAGTCCTTGTTACCCTCGGTGCCTCCCAATTTTAGCGAAATACTATTGTCCTTTCCCTTCCCCTTGACTTTAACAAACGCTTTTTGAAAGATTTCCTCAATGTTGCTATTACTTGCATACTGTTTGATCCTCTTGAAAAAAAGTACATGAGCAATCTTGTTTGTTTCAAAGTATATTACTTTTTCTTCTTCCGGCAATCCATTTACAAATAAATTATAAAGATATTCTGAGTAATACCCTTTATCAATGACAAATTGGAGAAGTTCGCCAATTTTTTCGGAATATGTATTGTCTTGGATTGTTACAAGTAATTTTTTGTTCACTGTTTCGATTTCTTGTGGATTTTCTTCATAGTTTACGTCAATATAATTGGGTTCTTTTTTACCAATGGTGGTAAACATAAAATCCTGAAACTGCTTTTGTCTAATGATGTTATCCAATAGTTCTTCAATCTCTTTCTTATGGTTGTTGGCTTCTTTTTTGTCGATTATTGAGCAATAATAGTCAAGTTTGTCACATAATTGTTGTAATTCTTCTTCGGGCTTTTCTATTAACTTCGATATTATTTGAACATCAGTGAGAACTTCTATTGAATAAATTTTCATCTCGTAAAGCAAAATGTCATTAATACGCATCAAAATCCCACTTTTGCAAAAAAACGTGTTGATTTGCGTTCTTCCTTCTTTGCTCAATTGTCTTACCAACAATTTAAAAGATTGGCAATCATTCTCATTATTTAACGCATCATTTATTTCATCGATAGTAAGTTCTTCGACATATTCTTTCATTATCCTGATAAGTTCGCATTGCGCATGTTTAGGCAACTGATGATATTTTTTGAAAAAATCAGTTTCACCAACTGTCGCATACCCATTTGTGTAGCACTTTTTGTAATTAGTTTTATTAATTATTTTTTTGGATAGCAAATAACGAAATGCCTTTACTACATGAATTCTTTTTTGGTTTGTGGGTTCTGTGCAGTCGAGTAACAATGCGCAAACAAAAAGTGCAACACCCTTGTTGTCGTCGTATAATCCATTTTCAAAATTTTCTTCCATTTATTTGTTTAAGTTAATATAGAAAAAGACGGACAAATCGTATTCTTTGCAGAAATTCAATCTGTCCGTCTTTATTATGTAAAATTCAAAATCCCTTATTTCACTTCCTCAAAGTTAAATCAAATTGAATATCAATATTTTATACTATTATGTTGCAAATATGATGCAAATATAAAATAAGTATCAATAACTTCTAATTATCTGAGTAACAAAGGTATATAATTATTTTGATAAACAATAAATATATAAGGTGTTGTAAATTAAAAATACGGTGTTTTTCGAGATTATTGCGAGTATTTTGATAGCATTGCGAACAAACAAGAAGCAAAAAGAAAACCGCCTCAAATGGGGCGGTTTCCTTGCATGCAAACAGATAATCCACAACGGGGATTAGATGATAGTTTGACTTCCCAAATAGATTGAATTGGCAACGTTGATGCCATCGGCAGAAACAAAGCCGATGTAAAGTTCAACAGTGTCGCCATTCCAATCAGCAGGGAAATTCAGTTCGGCAGATTGGTCGGCACGGGTGGCAGCAGAAGTGTTGAACACGGCTTCACCCTTGTCGGGGTTGTATGCCAACGGCATTGCAACATCGGTGGGCTGGGCATCACCTTGACCACTATTGTCGGTCCACGAAATGGTGGCTTTGCCCGAATCCATGTTAACGTTAGGTGCAGATGGCTGTGAAAGACTTCCTCGTGATACAAGCACATTCGAAAAGTCAAGCACATAGTCAGGGGCTGTTCCTTCAATAGCATTTTTCACAATGTACGACATTGCGGCGTTGAATGCAGTTTGCTTGTTCGCGTAGGTCTTGTAACCAGTGCGAATGTAGGCAGTGATGGGTTTCAGAAAATCAAGCGTTAGCGCGAATTTGCTGCGTTGTCCCATCTGCCCCTCGGTGCGAGGGTTCTTGACACTCTGGGCACGGCCACGCATGTAACTGATGCCCTTCCAACTTGAA
>JAGCVU010000039.1 GCA_017962175.1 Bacteroidales bacterium
AAGAATACCCCGCTTCGCTCAAAGGCTTCTCCAAACGCATCATCCTCTGCGGCATCAACTACAATAAATCCACATCCAAACACGAGGTGGAGATGGAGGTGATAGAGGGTAATCGATAACGGTAAACGATATATTTTTACATATAACTGATAATATTCCAAGAGACAATCAAACTCCTTGACCGCCGCTAACATTTTGCGGAAAGTGCAAATGTGTCTTAAATCAGTTAATTACGGTTATTATGGTATTTAGGCTAAACCACCTGCCTTCCAGTATACTTTGCTCCGTTTGTGTAGTAGGTTAAAAAAGTTTTGTATTCTCCGAAACAATCGCTATTTTTGCGCTAAACAAATTTAATTACGCAACTAATGCCCACATTAAACGACAGATTAAAAAACTACAATATAATTCTTGCATCGCAGTCGCCGCGCAGACGGGAGATTTTAAAAATGCTCGGTGTTGATTTTAAGGTAGTTGTCAAAGATACCGACGAAACTTTCCCTCCCGAATTGCAAGGCGGAGCAATCCCTGAGCATATAGCCGTGCTCAAAGCCTCGGCTTTCGACTCCGATTTGCAGTCTTTGCCCGATAGTACTATCATTATCGCCTCTGACACAATAGTTTATATCGATAATAAAGTAATAGGCAAACCCAAAGGTCGCGAGGATGCTATCAAGATGTTGAAGACCCTTTCGGGACGATGCCATCAGGTGCTCACGGGTGTCTGCATCAAAACCAAGGATAGACAACGCTCGTTTTTTGCCGAATCAAAAGTGTGGTTCAGAGAACTCTCCGACGATGAAATTACCTATTATGTAGATAATTACCAACCGTTCGACAAAGCCGGTGCATACGCCGTGCAAGAGTGGATTGGCGCGGCTGCCATTGCCAAAATCGAGGGCAGTTATTACAACGTGATGGGACTTCCGAGCCAAATGCTCTACAACGAACTTTTAAAATTTATTTCATAATGGCGCACAAAACACTGATTTCTAACGCAATAGTTGTTAACGAGGGTCGCACGTTCAAAGGCTCGGTGCTTGTAGAAGACGACCGAATAGCGCAAATTATAGAATACGGCAATGGCAATGAGAGTCTTTCGGGTGTTGACGATGAGTTTGACGCTTCGGGACTATTGCTATTTCCTGGATTTATCGACACTCACGTGCATTTCCGCGAGCCGGGACTAACCCATAAGGCGGATATTTTTTCAGAATCGCGTGCAGCCGTGGCAGGAGGAGTTACCTCTGTTTGCGAAATGCCAAACACCAAGCCGCCAACCACCTCTGCCGAACTTCTCGACGAGAAATTCCGCATTGCCGCCAAAAACTCAGCAGTTAACTACTCGTTTTTTGCCGGTGCCACCAACGACAATTTCGACGAATTGATGAAACTTGATTTCACCAAAGTGTGTGGCATTAAGGTGTTTATGGGTTCGTCTACGGGTAATATGTTGGTAGACAGCGATGAAGCCTTGCGAAAGTTGTTTTCAAATAGTCCCGCCACCATTGCCGTGCATTGCGAAGACGAGGCTGTTATCAAGGCAGAAACCGAACGTTTTAAGGCTCTCTATCCCGATGGCAACGCTCCGTTTACTATCCATCAGCACGTGCGCAACGCCAAGGCTTGCTACGAAAGCACTCAGAAGGCTGTGAAACTTGCCGAAGATACTGGCGCAAAACTCCACGTTACGCATATTTCTACCAAGCGCGAATTGGAACTTTTTGAGGATATTCCTTTGAATAACAAGCATATAACTGCCGAGGCGTGCATTCCTCACCTTTGGTTCGACGACGACGACTATCTTACACGCACCTACCGCATTAAGTGTAATCCGTCGATTAAGAGTCGTCGCGACCGCAATAATCTGCGTAAGGCGTTGAATACCAACCTTATCGACAGCGTTGCCACCGACCACGCACCGCACCTGCTCAGCGAAAAAGACCAACCGTATTTTCTTTCGCCGTCAGGTATGCCGTCGGTGCAGTTTTCGTCTACCATAATGATGGAATTGGTGCAGCAAGGTATTATTACTCTGCCTGTTATGGCTCAAAAAATGTGTCACGCACCTGCCACTATTTTTGGAATTGAACAACGAGGCTTTATTCGCGAAGGTTATTATGCTGATTTTGCGTTAATTAATCCCAAAAAACGCGTCCGCATCACCGACAAAGATGTTGTAAGCAAATGTGGTTGGACACCATTCAACGGACTTATGTTTGGTTCGCAACCCGCTGCCACAATGGTAAACGGTAAGTTTATTTTTATCAACGGACGCATTTACGACACGCAATCGGCTATGCAGTTGAAATTTAACAACAAAAAATAAAACTTTATGAAAAAACACATCTCATTAGCACTTATTTCGGCGGTAGCATTAACCGCTGTTTTTCAATCGTGTAACACCACACCTCAACCCGTTGAGGCACGTGTGGATACTGTTGTAGTGGTAGAAAATCCCGCCTACGCCGAAACTGCCACATATATCGAAGCCGCTCCCGGTAAATCGGTGGTGATTGCCAACCCGATAACATATCAGTTTAACGTTAAAAACTACAATCCCGACGATGATTGGACAGCCGAATGCCTTGCCCACACCAATATCGACGCACTTGCAGCCTGTGTGTTTCAGGCAGTTATCAAAGGTCGCCTAAAAGCCTACGACTATTATTCTGAGCAGGAAATGTCGGTGGCAGATATTAAGAAAATGGACAAAGAGCGCAGCCGCAAGTCGATAGGTCAGATTCAGTTTGAAGAAGAGTGGTTTTTCGACGAGAAAAATTTGAAGTTTTACAAAAAGGTTAAGGCATTGACTTGGGGCTACGAAGCTCACCCTGGTACCAACGAAAACGGTTTTAATCCGGCATTCCGTGTGGTTTTTCCCGACAATGACTCAACCAAATAATTATATTTTAATATAAGGTATCACAAGTGGCAGCAACAGCAAGAACGCCTCTTATGAGGCAGTACAACGAAATCAAAGGACGTTACCCCGACGCAATTTTGCTTTTCCGCGTGGGCGATTTTTACGAAACTTTTTGCAGCGACGCTGTTAAAACGTCTGAAATTCTTGGTATTACGCTTACCAAACGTGCGGGCGACCCTCTTGCAGGATTTCCGTATCACGCTCTCGACAATTATCTTCCTCGCCTTGTGCGTGCGGGTCAGCGTGTGGCTATCTGCGAACAGTTGGAAGATCCTAAACTCGCCACAAAACTCGTAAAACGTGGTATCACAGAGTTGGTTACGCCCGGAGTTTCGCTCAACGACAATGTTCTTGAAAACAAATCAGACAATTTTGCTGCCTGCATCAACCTCGGCAAAGATAAGTCGGGAGTTGCTTTTTTGGATATCTCTACTGGTGTTTTTCTTGTGGCAGAGGGCAGCACCGACTATATCGACAAACTACTTGCCTCGCTTATGCCCAAGGAGGTGCTTTACGAACGTGCTTGCAAAGAGCAGATTAACTCGCTTTTTGGCTCTAAATACTATTTTTATCCGCTCGAAGATTGGGCTTTTGTGCCCGACACCGCCCGCGAACGCCTTTTGCGACAGTTTAGCACCACGTCGCTCAAAGGTTTTGGCATCGAGGATATGACAGCCGCCACCGTTGCTGCTGGCGCAATGCTGCATTACCTTGATATTACGCAACATACGCAATTGAGCCACATTATGAAAATTTCGCCCTTAGACGAGGGTAAATATGTTTGGCTCGACAAGTTTACCGTGCGCAACTTGGAGATTTTCAATCCGTTAAGTCCTTCGGGCAAAACTCTTTTAGATGTTATCGACAAAACGTCAAGTCCTCAGGGCGGACGCTGCCTAAAACATTGGCTCGCATTGCCTTTGCGCAATGTCAACCTTATCAACGAACGCTTGAATCTTACTCAGGCACTCGTTGACAATCAGGAACTTTTGGATAATCTCCGCGCCTGTATGCGTCAGGTCGGCGATATGGAGCGACTTGCATCTAAAATTGCTATGCAGCGTATCAATCCGCGCGAGGTTAACGCTATCAAGTTGGCTCTCACCAATATAGCCGAAATCAAAAGACTTCTCAACGCTGAAACTGCCAAAGGTGTAAACGTGTTTATGCCTCTGTGCGAGCAACTTAACCCTTGCTCCAATGTTTCGGAGCGCATTGCCCGCGAAATCAACGACGACCCGCCCGTAATGGTGCAGAAGTGCGGCGTTATCCGTCAGGGAGTTAGCGACGAACTCGACGACCTGCGTATGCTTTCTACCGACAGCAAAGATTATCTTGCCAATATGCGCGAAAACCTTGTGCGTCAAACTGGTATCTCATCGCTCAAAATCGGCTACACCAATGTTTTTGGATATTATCTCGAAGTGCGCAACACCCACAAAGACAAAGTGCCCGACGATTGGACGCGCAAGCAAACTCTCACTGATGCAGAGCGTTACATTACGCCCGAACTCAAAGAGTATGAGGAAAAAATCCTCAATGCGCAAGACCGTATGACCGAAATTGAGCAGCAAACCTTCAATGCCCTTGTGGCTTTTCTTGGGCAGTATATCGAAATTTTTCAAGCCGATGCCAAACTTGTGGCAAAAATCGACTGCCTTGCATCGTTTGCGCAGGTTTCGATCGAAAACCACTACTGCCATCCCGTTATCAACGACAGCGACTATATCAAAATTACCGAAGGTCGCCATCCTGTTATCGAAAAACAATTGCCCGTGGGCGAACCGTATATTCCAAATGATGTGTTTTTAGATTCTGAAAACCAACAGATTATGATGATTACGGGTCCCAATATGGCAGGAAAATCTGCATTACTTCGTCAAACGGCACTAATAATGTTGCTTGCCCAAGTAGGCTGTTTCGTACCTGCCAAGGCTGTGGAGGCGGGCTTTATCGACAAGATTTTTACTCGTGTGGGCGCGTCAGACAATATTTCGAGCGGCGAATCCACCTTTATGGTAGAGATGAATGAGGCGGCTGGAATCCTCAACAATATCACCCCTCGCAGTCTCGTGCTTTTCGACGAACTCGGTCGCGGAACATCCACCTACGACGGCATTTCTATTGCACAGGCTATTGTGGAGTATATTCACGAGTTTCCCAATGCTAAAGCCAAAACAATGTTTGCCACCCATTATCACGAGTTGAACGATATGCAGGAGACATTCCACCGTATAAAAAACTATAATGTTTCGGTAAAAGAAATCGACGGCAAAGTGATATTTATGCGCAAACTAGTCCCCGGCGGCAGCGAACACAGTTTTGGTATACACGTGGCAAAACTCGCCGGAATGCCTCCCGTGGTTGTAGCCCGCGCCAACGAAATTATGAAAGAACTTGAATCGGGTAGCCGTGGAGCGGCATTGTCGTCGCCCGAGGTCAAAGGCACAAAAGAGTCGTCAAAGTCGAAGGCAAAACATTCCGACGGTATTCAGCTGAGCTTCTTCAACTTAGAAGACCCTGTGCTGATGCAAATCCGCGACGAAATACGCAAAATCGACATCAACTCGCTCACACCTATTGAGGCATTAAACAAGTTGAATGACATCAAAAAAATCTGCGGACTTAAGTAGTAATTAGTAAGTTAGCACAAACTCCACACGTTTGCGGTTGCCCTTTTCTGCCGGGTCGGTGATTTCGCCATAGCCGTGGCAAGTGATTCGGTCAGCCTTTACGCCCTGCTGCACAAGGTATGTTTTTACTGCCTTGGCGCGGTTTTCTGATAGTATTTTCAAATCTTTGGAATCCATACCTGACGCAGTGTAGCCGTTTACCGTTAAACGCAGTTTCGGATTGCTTTTCATCAAACGAGCCAATCGGTTGAGCTCTTTCCACGATTCGTTGTCTAACCGGTGCGATGAAGGCTGAAAATAGATGTTTTTGAGCGTGAAAGCCACACCGCTTTCTATTGGCGAAAGATCTATGTTGTTGACATATATATGCTTATCTTTTTTTATCCAAATTTTGTTCTCCCAAGCAAAAAAGTCTGTTGCCTCGGTTTCTATTAAGTATCTGCCTATTTGGTCTACTGATAGCGAATACTGACCTTGTTCGTTTGGGTAGCCAGATGTTATCACCTTGCCCGAAACAGCATCTTTAATAATAACCTTGGCACGTATAGGTTCGCGTTTTTTCTTATCGTGCACCGAACCTCTTACAATATAATTTTCCAACGGCTGCACAAGCGGAGGCAGTGAAATAGAATAGATGTTTTCGTCGGCATTTGCATTGCTCGACACCACATAGGCTCGTTTTCCGTCGGCTGAGAGACTTAGATACGAGTCCCAATATTTTGAATTGATTTCAATTCCAAGGTTCACCGGCTCAGTCCAGTTGGTCCAACTATCGTCTAAGCGGCGGGTCATAAAAATATCTGCGCTACCCTTAGAATTATGTCCGTAACTACTAAAATAAAGTGTGGTATTGTCGGGAGCTAACCACGGAGTGCCGTCGTTGTATTTGGTATTTACCACTGTGCCCAAGTTAATAGGCTGTGAATAAGAGTTTTCGGCAGAGAGAAACGATACATGAAGGTCTAATAATCCGGTGCCTTCGGTGCGTTCTGCGGCAATAATCAGCACCTTGTTGTCGGCACTAAGCGCATACGAAGAGTGTCGGTTTAGGTTGTTGAGGTTTAGGATTGTCTGTTTGGTTGCCGTCCATGTGCCGTTTTTGTTCACTACCTTAGTGATACCGTCGGCAGAAATGTATTCTAATTTTTGGTTGTATACCCCTTCGAGGTAGAGAGTGTTGCCGTTGGCCTTGATTATCACATTGTCGCTACGGCTATTGATAGGTTTCGGCATTTTTTGCGCTCTACCGATAGAGCCATTAGATTCAATGTCGGCGTACCATATGTCGCAATTTTTTTCGGGATTATCTTCGGGAGTGATCCGTGCAAAATAAAGGCGTTTGCCATCGGTAGATTCCACGGGTGCAATTTCGGTATACGCAGAGTTGATGCTCTTAATAGGTGTTTTTACCTGAGCCTCCACACCATTGACACACAAACTGCACATAGATGCAACAATAAAAAAAGAAAAAGCTTTCATATGCAATCTTATTTTGCTGCAAAAGTACAAAAATAAAAATATTTGCAAATGTGGGGAGTATAGAGTTTATTTATTAGGGTATCTCCACCCTTTTGTGTTATACTATCAGAAAACCGAAAAAAAAATTGCCGAGGTTGCAACATTTTTTTTGCACCGGCGTTTAATAATTCGGAAACGCGGCAGAGCGGTGTTAAAACTTAACATTAACATAACCCACCTACAATGCCAGCGTATTTCAGACGTTCTTAAATTTGCAATACAATTACAATTAATTTATTTATAAACAAACAAAAACTACAAAAAAATGAAAAAATTAGCAAAATTTTCAGCATTCATGGTAGCTGCTATGTTCGCAGCAACAACATTCACTTCTTGTGGTAATGACGATGATCCTGTTGAAGCAGGTGATTTAGCTACTACTATCAACTTCGATGCCTTAAAAGCTTATGCACAGCCTAATGGAACTATTCTTATCGAAGGTAGCATTACAGCCAATGGCAAAATTAAAAAATTCGAGTTGCAAGACCTTGAAGGCAAGACAATCGTTGACTTATCTGATGTTCAGACTAAAGAAAAAGAAAAAACAGCAGATGGTAAAGTTAAAACCTTTACTATGACCGTTAAATCTTCTGAAGTTCCTGTTCAGAAAATGTTTTTGGTTGCCAAAGTAAAAGATGGTGAAACTGGCAAAAAATCAGAAATGATTGGTGAAGATTATCATTTTATTTGCGGTGCGGGTGCTAAATCAAGTGAAGGTTCTTATGTTTCTTTAGTTGACAATAAGAGCTATAAATCAGCTGAAGTTAAAACTATGACTAACAAAGTTATTGATTTGGTTTGCCTTGGCGACAAAACATTCCAAGTTCCTTCTGCAGCAGACTACAAATATGACTGCTTTGGTACTTCTGCAGTATTTAATGAGAATGGACAATCTGTTGATGCTGCCGCTAAAGGTACTGTTATAACATCTACTGGTTGTATAGCTACTTTTAGTGCAAAGCAAGCTGAAGGTGCTTCTTATGGTGAGAATGAGTTGGAAATATCTGGTGTAGTTATTAACTCAAAAGGTTCGCTCACAATTGATGTTAGCAAAGTTACTCTTCACAAATAATTTAGTGTAACAAAACAATATAAAAAAGCCCGTAGCAAAATGCTGCGGGCTTTTTTTTGTTTGGAATTTTGAATGGGATTTGTTATATTTGCAAAGGAAAATTAAAAAAATTTCCCCATCCAATAAAAAATCCCTATATTTGCACATAATAAAAATCACATAATACAAACAATCAAAAATTCCCACACAATGAAATCACTAAAAGGCACTAAAACAGAACAGAACCTGATGGAGGCGTTTGCCGGTGAAAGTCAGGCACGCAACAAATATACTTATTACGCTTCAAAGGCTAAGAAAGACGGCTTTGTGCAGATTGGCAATCTATTTGAAGAAACCGCCAACCAAGAAAAAGAACACGCCAAAATATGGTTTAAACTCCTTTGCGGCGGCAAAATTCAAGATACTCTTGCCAATCTCAAAGATGCAGCCGAGGGCGAAAATTCAGAATGGACCGATATGTATCCCCGTATGGCAAAAGAAGCTCGCGAGGAGGGTTTCAACGAAATTGCCGACCTGTTTGAAGGCGTAGCTGCTATTGAAAAAGAACACGAGGAGCGTTACCGCAAACTTTTGAAAAACATCGAAGACAAAATAGTTTTCTCGCGTGAGGGCGATTGCATTTGGCAGTGCAGCAACTGCGGACATATTGTTGTTGGCAAATCTGCCCCCGAAGTTTGCCCCGTGTGCGACCATCCTCAGGCATATTTTCAACTAAAAGCCGAAAATTTTTAACGGCGTAGTTTTTTTTTGAAAAAAAATTCAAAAAATCAATACACGTAAAGAAAAATTCCATAACTTTACGGTTGTAAGAATTAACTAATTGTCTAACGCAATAACTAAACTTAAAATGGCAGACGAAATTACTTCAATTTGGAAATTAGACCATGACACCATCATCAAATTGCAAGAAAAAATCGGCACCAAAGCCGACGGAATGATTGGTGAAAACACTATTAAAAAACTTCAGGCATGGATCAATAAAGAAAGCAACGCCGGATTGGTAGAAGACGGCAAACTCGGTCCTAAAACCATCAAGGCTCTTCAAACATTTGTAGGTGTAGAGGCTGACGGTTCTTTTGGTCCTGCTACAGCAAACGCTCTTAAACTGAAACTTATGGAAAACGAACAAGGCGAGCAGGTTATCACCGATGCAAGCGGCTTAGACGATGTTGTAGAGCGATATATGCGTGAACAAGGCATTAAACAAGCATAATTAGTGATTTTTAAAATGTGAAACTTGGGCGACGTACCTTCCTTGGGCGTCGCTCATTTCTTTTGTATAGGTTCGTGTAGTGTGAGAGTTACGGGTAGGTGATCTGAAAATCCGTCGTTGTATTTCATTCCAATATATGTGCGCTTGGTTTTTGGTCCGTCGGCCTCGTATTCAAGTAGAAATTCGCGATATACAGTTTGTGCATCGTCTTGTGTGCAGCAGAGTCCGCTGTTGAGCATAAGGTTGCCCGTTACAAATATTTGGTCGAGAATATCGTAAACGCCTTGATACTTGTATGTCCACATTTTTTTTACCGTTTGCATATAGTGTGCAAGATGGTAGAGCCCTGTGGGTTGAATGGTGTCGAATGTGGTGATAGAGCCAAGACCTTCGTTAACCGATTTGTCTAACGGAGAATCGTTGAAGTCGCCGATACATACTATTTTGGCATTGTTAACCACCGAAAGAATAGAGTCGATGCTGTGACGGAGAGTATGTGCGGCGTCCATACGCAACTGTTCGCTGGCAATGCGTCCGCTGTAACGGCTGGGCCAATGGTTTACAAATACGTGAAGAGTGTCGCCAAATTCTTTGGCAATGCCTTTTACGTAGATGATGTCGCGTGAATGGTAATTGGGATCGGTGGGGAAATAGATGGGTATGAAAGTGGAGTCTACAATTTCAAAAGTTTCGGGACGGTAAAGAAACGCCACGTCGATGCCTCTGCGGTCGAGAGTTTCGTGATAATAGCAACAGTATCCCGATGCACCAAGTGGTGTGGTTTCCAAAATGTCTTGCATTACGTTGTGGTTTTCGATTTCGCATACTCCTATAATATCGGGGAAACGTTTGTCGCTAACCGACGCAATCACTTGCCAAATGCGTTTTTTCTTAATTTCGTAGCGGTTGTGAGTCCAGTTTTTAGCTCCTGTGGGCGTAAAGTCCGAGTCGTTGGTGTCGGGACTGTCGATAATGTCAAACATGTTTTCAAGATTGTAAAACATTACAATAAATTCGTTTTGATACGAAACGGATTGTGTGAGGTTTGTGGCCGCACAGCCGCAGAGCAGAAATATAGCAGTTATGATAAGTGATTTAAATTTCATATTCGGTGTTTTTTTCTAAGCGTAAATGTACATAAAAAAACGGAATTCCAAATCTGGAATCCCGTTTTTTGAATATGATTTACATTTAGTTGTTTTAGAATGTAGAGCCGCCATGCAGTTTGCGACGGATTTTTTCTGCTTGCCAGTTGTGAACTGTTAACCAGCGGCAGAGAGGTATGTTGAGACTTGTGTAGAGATAGATGCTACCTTTAATGCCTTGGAAAGGTTTTTTGGTAACGCCATTTTCTACTATTTGGCAACCATCGTTGATAAAGTTCATAAACATATAGTTGGCATTAACGCTAATCATACCCACGTTGAATCCTAATACGCCGCATACCGAAAATTGGTTGATTTCGTCGCCGGTGAGTTTTTTGCCGTATTTTTGAGAGTTCCAACTTGCTTTCTGACCCTGCATTACAGAGATGTTGTAATGTGCTCTTACACCTACTGTGATATAAGTCATATCGCGGTAAATGTCGTTGGGACCAAATTTGAGAAGTAGCGGAACCGAAACAGCCATTGCTCTAAACGATTCTTTTACATCAAAGAGGTCGTTGTCGCGAGTTTCGTATTTGGTGCGGCATCCGTAGTTGGTAAATTCGAGACCTGTTTGGATACCCGACTTGTTGTTTTTGAAGTCGAGGTTGTAAACCATACCTATTTGGTAGCCAGGGGTGTAGTTAAACGCTCCAGCGCGTTTTTTGTACATGTCGCCTTTAGCGGTGTGGAGCATAACGTTTTCGTTGGTGTTTTCAGGAGCACCGAAACCGTGGTTGAAGCCAATCACAAAACCCCAATAGCGGTATTCTGATTTGTTGCCCTCGTCAAGCTGTGCTGAAGCAGTGGCTATGAATCCGAGGCAGAATATTAATATGAATGTCAGATGTTTCATCTTGTTATATTTTTTCAGTTTGTAATAATCTGTGTTAATCAATTACGGTAAGTATTCCCAGACGTCGTTGCGGACAGCAGGAGCAGTGGTTTCTCCATCAAGCTGATAACCTTTGCCGAAAGCTAAAATTCCGCGTTGTTGAGGTTCTGCACCCTTGTTTACGAGGTCATCGGTACGAAGAATTGAGAAACCTACAGCACCATAGCGAACAATGTTGCTGCAATCGCGTTTTCGTGACCATGTGCCGTTGGCTATATCATAAGCCCAAAAATCGTTTAGTATGTTTCCGTCTTTGTCAAGACCAGTGCCTACATAGAAATTACTGTGAGTGCTACCTAAATGATTGTATTCAAGATAGAATCCAGCGGCATTGGTGCGAGCTACAAAATCCTCTGGAGGAGCCGGCAACTGTTTGCAATCAATGTCTCCGTCCTTTTTGCATTTAACTTCGTAGAATACTCTTCCGAGGTTATCATCAGAACCTTCACCAGTGCCAATGATTACAGTATTTTTGTTGATTTTTACGACCATTGATTTATTGTATCCAATAATAGCCTTGTCGCCTATCACATTTTCTTTAGTAAGACTACCACATGTTAACCAAGTTTGATAGTTAGTGCCATCATCTGTAGTTCTGTCTTTTTCCACATTGTAAGAAAACAATTGAGGTTCTATTGCTGTTACAGAAGACATTTCATCGTGCATCATTCCCATACCAATTATGTTGATTGTTCCCAAATTGTTTGGAGCATCAATAGAGAATGCTATCAATCCTGAAGTAGGATTTTTAAGTGGTTCAACATAATGGCGTCCGGTCGGATGGTCGATTGAATTTCCAAAGCGATTGTTTTTGATACTATAAATGAAATTACCATCAGTAGCTTCACCTGATGCATTTTCGCCACCGAGAATGTACATTAAGGTATCGTTTTTTAAACTATTATAATACATAAAGGCTGCACCATAGCAACGTTCTGTGGGTCCGGTAGATGGGTATGCTTCTGATTGGTTAAATGTAGCCAATTGTTCCCACGTATCATTTTCAGCATTATAAATCCATAGATCAGAATAGCAGGATGTGGGACCACGACCGCCGTAAAAATATGTTTTGCCAGCCTTTTCGCTTGTTGCTGTAATAATACCTTCGCGTGCAGGAAATAAACCCGGAGCATCGTTTCGTTGATACCAAACATCGCTTGGCATACTTGTTTTGTGGGTCAATACTTGTTGATTGTAGCATGTATCTCCAGCTTTAGTAACCACAAATGAGCGGATATACATATCTGTATGGAATTTGAGATTGTGTTGCTCTCCTTCAAAAGTTATCGAATCGTGATTGTTGTCTTTGTTCCATTGAATGTTATCTATGTCAAATATTTCGCAGTCTGGTTTCTTAATAGTTGGCATAGTGTCAATATACGAATAAACATATCCACATTGAACAATGTGCGATGTGTCGTAAACATAAAATTTTGATTTAAGACCAAGGTATACATCCAAGTCTTGGATGTTCCTTTTGTCAAAAAACAGTTCAAAAGTGTCTTTGGTTATAACATCGGTATTTGCCGTGCCGTACATATAACCTTTGAGCGAAGAAATTAATGTGGTTGGTTCAATCTCCCGTTCAATTGTATACGGTTCGCCATCTTCCTTGATGCAGCCTGTAACTACCGCTATGGTCATCAAATATGGGATAAGGTGAGATGTTTTCATAGGTTTTAGTTATTATATTTTATTTAATCTTTAATTCGCTATTGCCAAAATCGTTCCAATTCGTTGCAAAGTTACAAAAAATATACTTTTAGACTTGTTTTTTTATTGAAAAAAATCAACAGAATCCTATTTATCTACGATAATTCAATTCCACCTTCGGATGGTGTGCGAAATTGAAAGGTAGTTTTCTCGTTATTATTTGTGATTAAAAGGTCGCCAAACATTATTATATCTGTGCCAATAATAACATCATAGTCTTGAAAATCACTTTCCATAACTTCTACGTTGGTAATAATATCGTCTGTGGGTATGAGTATATGTACAAGATAGATGTTTGCATTGCTTGCACCACCTATTCCTGAAATTCCACCTTGCTGATATGGAGTAAGTTTGAGATATTGTGCTATGCGTGAAGATATTATAGTGGTGTCGGCACCGGTATCCCACATAGCATGTTCCGTGTGGTATTTTCTTCCATTTGAGGTGTAAATGTCACACTCAGTAATGATTGTCTCGGCTATTGAGGGGTACTCTTTTTTAAATGTTCCCATTATGAGTGTCTTGAACTATGGTTTTCAAAAACTCCTCTTTGCTCATTAGCACAGGGCGCACAGTTTTTTTAAGACCGTATGACATTTTTTTTGCCTTTACGGACGACATCGTGGCTTTGTTGATATGTGGGCGTTCTCTTTCAAGAATCACCTTGCCGTTTCTGTCTACTAACTGCATCATAATAGTTTCTGTTTTGAGTTTACAACGCAAAATAACTCATTTTATTTGAATAATACAACAAAAACCGCCGAAAAATTTTTTTTCGGCGGTTGATGAATAATAAAATAACTATGGAGCACAAATTATTTGCTGATGATTTTGGCCTCTACACGACGGTTGTTCTGACGGCCTTCTGCAGTCTTGTTGGTGTCGCGGGGTTGGCTGGGTCCGTAACCTTTGGCTATGAGGTGCGATTTTTCTACACCGATGCTAATCATGTAGTTAACAACGGCTTGTGCACGTTGAAGCGAAAGTTTGTTGTTGGCTGCCTTGCTACCTTGGTTGTCGGTGTGTCCCGAAATCTCAATTACGAGTTTGGGGTAGAGTTTGAATACTTCGGCAAGACGGTTGAGCTCGCCGTATGATTCGGGACGAAGGTTAGACTTGCCGATGTCGAAGAATACGTTGTTGAGCACAACTTTGCTTCCGGGGTCCATAGAGAGGAGACGGATATTCTTGGTGATTTCTTGATATTTGGTAGTGGAAGGAATGTTGAAGTTTTCGGAATGGAACATGTATCCTTCGCTACTAACTGTCATAGCGTAGTTTTTGCCTGATGGAAGCATTACAGTGTAAGCACCTGTGGCGGGGTCGGTTACGATGGTTTCGATAACTTCGTTGGTGGCGTTGTCGGTGATTTCGATTTTAGCTTTGAGGAATTTGGTTGAATCCCAATCGGTTACAACACCTTTTACAATTGTCATACGCATAGTTTTGATAACCACGGGGTCTTCGAGGGGAAGGGCGGGTTCTTTTGCAGCGTTAACAGCCACAAGCGGGGGCAATGCAGGCAATTGACGTGCAGGTTTGTTGATAACCATAATGCGGTAGATGTCGAAGTTGCCTTGTCCGCCGGCGCGTTTAGATGCGTAGAAACCAATGCGGTCGTTACCGGGAATAAGAGAGAAATATTGGTCGTCGTCGCCAGAGTTTACTTGAAGACCAAGGTTGATGGGTTCTTGCCAAGCTCCGTCGCGATACGAGCTTACCATGAGGTCGTATCCACCAACGCTTTTTTCGTTGTTAGATGCAAAATATAATAAGGTGTCGCCTGCGCCAAAGCAAGCCGAAACTTCGTTGTATTTAGAGTTGATGGGAGCTCCAAAATTTTGAGGTTTGCTCCATTTGCCTTTGGCGTTGCGTGTGCTGTAATAGAGGTCGAATCCGCCTTGGCTGTCTTTTTTGCGGTTGGATGCAAAAACGCAACGTGTGCTATCGTTTGAGAATGAAAGTGCAATCTCTTTTGAGTTGTTTTTGTTGAATTTAACGTTTTTGCTCGGATGTTTCCATTTACCGTTTTGTTTGCGTTGGGTGCTGTAGAGCGAGCCGTTGCCTTTTTTGCCACGGTAAATAATCATTTCGGTGCCGGTAATGTCCATTGCACAGGTGGCATCGTTGCGTTTTTTGTTTACAGGTTTAGCAAGACGTTGTCCATCGCTCCAAACTCCATTGGTGGGAGATGATGTGTAGATGTCTTCAAAAAACTCAAAGTTGAGCGAGTTGCGGCGGTTGCGGTGTCCTTCGTAACGACGCGATGTGAAATACAACAGCGAATCCACATTACCAAAAATAGGTGCATATTCGGCAAAGATGGTGTTGATTGTTCCATCCATTTTGCGGCTAATAGCACGAGGAGTCTCTTTGGTGAGTTTTATACCTGTTTCGCATTGCTGTTTGCGGAGGGCGACATCTGATGAGTATTTTTTTAGATAGCGTGGAGTCATGGTTTCGGTGCACGACTCAAAGCTTGATAACGCCTTGTCGAACTGATTGTTGCGCTGTTGAGCAATTGCAAGATAGTATTCGCAATCTTGTGCTATTGCATTGCCATTAGTTGAAAATACATTATCTAAGTGTTTGAGAGCCTCAGTATTATGCGAAACCCAAATTTCGCTAACGCCTGTACGGTAAAGCAGAGCGGCGTTGTCTTCGTTGTATTCGAGAGCCAAGTTGTAGTAGTTGGCGGCAATTTTCATGTGTCCCGATTCCATGTGGCGGTAGTGACGGTTGCCAATGCGGACGTTTTTCCAAGCCTCTTTTGAGCCTTCGGGCGATGTCAAAAATTCGCTTTTTGAGATTTTTGGCTTAAACTGCGAAAATGCAGGCATTTGTATGCCGAGCAATATGGCAGAGATGATTAACAGTGACTTTTTCATGTTTTGCATCGTTATATTTGTTTTCTGTTTTGTTATTCTAATTAATTTATTTATAGGATTTTCATTTCAACGCGACGGTTAATTTTCCTGCCCTCTTCGGTAGCATTGTCGGCGGCGGGTTCCGAATCGCCTGCACCACGTGCTGTAAGACGCGATTTGTTGATTCCGTGTGCCGAAAGCCATTCGATTACCGAGTTGGCGCGTTTTTGTGAGAGGGTTTTGTTGTGTTCTTTTGAACCGCTACTGTCGGTATGTCCCGAAATTTCGAGTTTGATACTGGCGTTTTGATTCATAAGAGCAACAATTTGAGTTAGTTCGCTTTCTGATTCGGGCTTAATATCCCATTTGTCGGTGTCGAAAAATAGGTTGTTGAGCACGGTTTTGCTGCCTTCTTCAATTTTTTGAAGGTTGACGTTTATCTCTTTTTTAGAGAATGTGCTGTCGTTTTTGAGGTTGAAGTTTTCGGAATGAAACAAGAATCCATCAGCTTTGATCGACATACCATAATTAGGTCCTGCGGGCAACGAAACTACGTAACGACTTGTTGCACTATTGGTTGATGTGCTGTAAACAAGTTCGTTTTTGTCGTTGTCGTAGATTTCTACCTCGGCGGCTATTGCGTTGCCCTTAGAGTCGGTAACAGAGCCAGTTACGAGGGTCATCTGCGTTACTATGGCAGGTTCTTCGTCTTTGGGTTTGTCGGCTACGGTGGGTTGTTCGGTTTGGTTGTATGTTACCATATAAATATCGGTATAACCCTTAGAATCAGAGCGTTCTGCCGAATAATAACCTGTTTTGCCGTCGGCTGAAAGCACATAGTAAACATTGTCGGCAGGGGTGTTAATTGGGTAGCCGAGGTTTACGGGGTCGGTCCAAGTGCCGTCGGATTTAAGTGTGGTTTTGAATATATCGTATCCGCCCATGCTGTTGTGTCCTTTCGACGAAAAAATCAAAGTTTTGCCGTCGGGAAGCATGTACACGCCGTCTTCATCGTATTTTGTGTTGATGTTTGGGGGAAGTTTTACAGCGCGTCCCCAAGTTTTGCCGGTGCGTTTTGAAACGTAGATGTCGCCGTTGCTTTTGGCAGGGTCTTGGTTTCGTCCGCGGATAAAATATATAGTGTTGCCGTCGTAAGAGAAACAAGCCGAGTTTTCAATCTGTTCGGAATTGATGGTGGCAGGCAGTTTTTCGGGTTTGGTCCAACCTTCTTTTTTGAGGTAACTAATGTAGAGGTCGCCCATGGTGTAGGTGAGAAGTGTTAGACCGTCGGCAGATAGTGCCACTGTGGCATCGTGAGCGTCGGTGTTGAGACTTTTGCCGGCGTTGACTGGCGCTTGCCATTGTCCGTTTTTGTTGTACGAAATGTAGATGTCCTCGTTGTAAATGCCGTCTACCTTGTCGGTATTGTTGTTTGACGAACCTTCGCGACGCGATGTAAACAACATCATGCTACCGTCGGCAGAGATAATAGGGCTGTAGTCGGGCCATTTAGAATTTATCGTGGCAATGTTGGTGATGGTAACGTCAACGGGATTTTTCATCAACTGACGACCAGTGTTGCATTGTTCCTTATATTGTTTAACGGTGGCTGTACCCACTTTTGCCAGCAATGCTTTGTTTTTAGAAAACTCGTTGAAATGCACCTCAGCCGAATCGAACATGAGGTTGAGCATTTCGGCACGGGCAAGGTAATATGGAAGCATTGGAGCAAGGGTATGGTCGTGGCGATATGCAGTCTGCAAATATTTGAGCGCCGATTCGCGATCGTTGCCCGAAAGTTGACACACGCCAATTCGGTAGTTGAGTTCGGGGTTTGCGCTGTTGTATTTGTAGGCATCGAGGTAGTAGGGTAGGGCATCGCTAAACATGGCGGAGTTGTTGGTATCGAAAAATTTGTTGCCGTTTTTTACAGCTTTCCAAGCCTCCGAAAAACCTTCTGGCTTGATTTTAAATTCAAATTGATCGATAGCCGCCACTTGTCCCTGCGCTGCAACTGCCTGTGCTGCAATCATTAATGCTAATATTGCAAATAGTTTTTTCATATTTACAACTTGGGATTAAGAAAACTTTCGGCCTTTTTGCGGTCGCTGTCGGCATTCTTAGTTTCAAATAGCATTTCAGAGGCGTTTGCTCTATTGTTGTATGCAATATAGTTGTAGGGGTCTTTTTCGATAGCTTTGGTAAAATATTCTTTTGCCTTTTTAAACTGTTGACGGTCGAAATACATATTGCCGTAGCTTATGTAAGCCGAAGGTTCATCGGGATATTTTTCGATAAGAGCGTCAAAATCGGCAGCGGCTTTGTCGTATTTTTTGTTTTTGGCTTGCAGCTGACCGCGGGTGTTGATAAGGTCGTAATCATCGGGATTGATTTCGAGAGCTGAATTAATGTCGGCAATTGCAGCGGTGAGATTGCCCGATTCTGCCTTAGCTTGAGCACGAAAAACGTAGGCGTATGTGGCTGAATGGTCAATTTCGATGGCTGTATTGTAATCGTCGATGGCGGCTTTGTAATTGCCACGGAGATAATGTGCAGTGCCGCGGTCGCAATAAGCTTTGGCTAAACGGTTGTTGGCACTAACGGCAAAATTGTATTGCTTTTCGGCTTCGGCGTAATTACCTGCAAGTAGGTAAACCATTCCGCGGAAATATGAAATTTCGGCATTGTCGTAGCCAAGATTTTGAGCCTTGTCGATGTCTTGCAAAGCCTCTTTGAAATTGCGCAAACGGGCATTGCTAACCGAGCGTGCAAGGTAGTAACGGGGATTTTCGTTGAGCGAAACGGCTTGATTAAAATCGTTTTGAGCATCTCCGTTTTTGTTTTGGCTGAGTTCGGCAAGACCTCGGTTGTAGAGAGCCTGATAAAATTGTTGATTTGTTTGCAGAGCTTTGGTGTAGTTGTCGTTGGCTACTGCAAAATTTTTGTTGTTGTGGTCTTTGATGCCTTGATTGTAGGCGAGGGCGCTTTCTTGTCCTGCTACTACCACTAAAGTTTTGTCTTCGGATTGCGCAAAAACACACTGGGCTGAAATTAATAGTGCTGCGCTGAGTAATGTTGTTTTATTCATAGTTTTGTAATTGTATTGTTGTCTGTATTTCTGCAAAGGTACAAAATTACAGAAAATAGGATACAATCCAAATAAATAATTTGAAATTATGGTTAAAAAAAAGTAGAGACGCGCCCAAAAAAACGTAGAGACGTGCCATGGCGCGTCTCTACAATAAATATGCGTATGAAAAATGATGATTAGTCGTTGATCATCATGGGCATAATGAGCATCAAAAGATCTTCTTGTTCTGATTCGTTTTCTAACGGGAAAACAAGGCATGCACGAGAAGGATCCGACATTGCTACAACAACGTTTTCTGATTCGATAGCCTGCAGAATGTCGAACATAAATGCTGATTTAAAGCCGATTCCCATTTCTTCGCCGTCGTATTGAGCGTTGATGTGCTCGTAAGCCGAAATCGAAAAGTCGATATCTTGTGCCGAAACTGTTACTTGGCTTGAAGTGAGTTCTAATTTAATAAGGTTGCTTGCCTGATTTGCAAACACCGAAACACGTTTGAGTGTGGTGGCAAGGTCGGCGCGGTTGATAGTGAGTTTGTTAGGATTATCTTTGGGGATAACCGATTCGTATTTGGGATACTGACCTTCCAAAAGACGGCAAATCATTTCGTAATCGCTAAGAGTAAAATGAGCGTTTTTGTCGTCGAACTGCAATTTTATAACGCCTGATTCTTTTGCGAGGATGTTTTTAAGCATTGTCGCAGGTTTTTTGGGTAGGATAAACGAAGCTTCGCTTTCGGCGTTAACGTCTTTGCGTTTGTAGCGTACCAATTTGTGAGCGTCGGATGCCACAAATGTGGTTCCTTCGCCACTAAACTGCATAAAAATACCGGTCATTACAGGACGGAGTTCGTCGTCGGATGTGGCAAAGAGAGTTTTGTTGATGCCTTTGAGCAATACTTCGCCGGGAATGTTTACGGTAAGTGTCTGAGATTCGTCTAATTGCGGCATATTGGGATACTCGTCGGCGTTTTGTCCAACTACTGAGTATTTACCATTTTCTGAAAGGATGTCAACGCCCAAGGTTTCGAGGTTGATTTCAAAAATAAGGGGTTGTTCGGGAAACTCTTTGAGAATGTCGGTTAAACGTTTAGCCTCGATAGCAATTTTACCTTCGCCGTCAACATTGTCGAGGGTAATTTGTGTGCGCATAGTGGTTTCGATGTCGGAGGCAGTAACGGTAAGAATGTTTTCGTTTATCTCAAACAAGAAATTATCTAAAATGGGCAGCGTATTTTTGCTACTGATTACCCTATTGATTGATTGCAAGCGGGTAAGAAGTTCTGAACTTGATACTACGAATTTCATGTTGTGTGTTTTTTAATGTTTATGCAAATGTACGAATGTTTTTACAATTCCAATATTAATTTTTAGGTTAAAGATCGTAACCGAATCCGCGCAAACGACCGGCATTATCGCGCCAATCTTTGCAGACCTTTACAAATATCTCTAAGTAGATTTTTTTGCCAAAAAATGCTTCAATTTCTTTGCGGGCTGCACTGCCGAGACGTTTTAATGCCGCACCGCCTTTGCCAATGATAATGCCTTTTTGCGAATCGCGTATTACATTGATTACCGTTTGAATACGGATTATGGATTCTTCTTCTTTAAAGGTTTCTACCACTACTTCTACCGAATAAGGAATCTCTTTTTCGTAGAGTTCGAGCACTTTTTCGCGGATAATTTCGCTCACAAAAAAACGTTCGGGCTTGTCGGTCAAACGGTCTTTTTCAAAATAGGGCGGATTTTCGGGCAAAAGCTCAACAATGCGTTTTAAAATGTTTTCGGTGTTGAATTTGTGCAATGCCGACACGGTGTGAATTTCTGCCTTGGGTATCAGGCTGTGCCATTGCTGAATAAGCTCCTCCACTTTGGCTTGGTCGGCAAGGTCAATTTTGTTGATCAACAGCACAATAGGCACATCCAAACGGTTTACCATATCCAAAAAGAATTGGTTTTTGGTTTTGGATTCAAGCACGTCGGTGATATAAAGTATTACGTCGGCATCTTCGAGAGCGTCTTCTGAATACTTCAACATGCTCTCTTGCAATTTGTACACGGGTTTGAGCACGCCCGGAGTGTCGGAATATACAATTTGATAATCGTCGCCTGTAACGATGCCCATAATGCGGTGACGGGTGGTTTGACTCTTGGAGGTAATGATAGAGAGTCGTTCGCCCACGAGAATGTTCATCAGCGTTGATTTTCCCACATTGGGATTGCCTACAATATTTACAAAGCCTGATTTAAAAGCCATTTTGATTTCGTTTTTTAACAATGCAAAGGTAAAAATTTTTTTGCGGCAGACAAGACTCGTGGGTAAATTCATTATTAAATTAATATCTTTGTACCGAA
>JAGCVU010000040.1 GCA_017962175.1 Bacteroidales bacterium
ATATCGCATCATTTTGGCATCCACCGACAAAGGCGAAACTATTTTAGACCCTTTTGCAGGAAGTAGCACCACTGGCATTGCGGCAAATCTTTTGGAGCGCAATTTTATCGGCATAGAAAAAGAACAAGAATTTGTTGAATTGAGCAACCGACGCTTTAACGAACTGCAAGACAGTGAAAAACGTCAAAAACTTTTAGACAACATTAAGAAAAACGACAGCATTGCAACCGTTCTTGTCAATCACGCCCGCAAAGAGTTGCGTGAATTGATGATAGAAAAAGGGATTTGCTATCTCCGTGCCGGAGATTCAAAAGGTTCGTTGCAGATTACGCCCGGATTTGAGCGAATGAAATACGTCCTTTTGCATACCAACGGCGAAAACTGCCAACTTTTCCGCCTGAAAAAGGAAGGCACATTTCAGATTTGGACAAAAGAAAACCTCGAAAAATATGGTTTTTCGCCCGAACATTCGCCATATTACATTGTGTTGCATTTCGACAACAAGCCGTTGGAGATTATGCAAACGCCGTCAGGATTAAAACAACGGATGAATACATATAAAGCAAGGCTTTATCCTATCACATCTTTTATCTAATAGGAAACCATCCCATAATCTTTTTTCAACATTCATAGGTGAGATAATAAACAGTTTGGAAACAATTGGTTAGAGGCGCATTAGATCATAATCCCCACCATCTCCTCGGCGGCAAAAGTGTTTTCAAACACATTTTTCGCTTCGTCGACATAACAATTTTTATCCTCCTCAGGCCAAAAATGCGTGAGCATAAGACGTTTGACGTTCGCTTGCTTAGCCAACAGTCCCGCGTCGTAGGCAGTAAGATGTCGCGCACGGTTGCCGTTGTGAGATAGCAGCAACGAACTCTCGCAAATCAGCAGGTCGGAATCCTTGCAAAACTCCGCCACGTGGCTGAGATTGGTGTTGCCCATATCGGCGGTGTACGCAATCTTAAAGTCGCGGCACTGCACCTTCACCATAAAAGCCTCGATGGTGTGCGAAAGGTTGTTGGCAAACGAAACCTCCAAATCGTCAATCATAAACGAGAAACCGTCGCTGATGTAATGGTATTCGGTGAAACTTTCGGTGTTGGAGACAATAGCCAACTTGTTGTTAGCAAAGTCGTTGTCGGGGAGAAAGATTTTCACGGGCTGAGTCAGAATTCCCAAATTGTGATATACAAACGACGCATACTGCAACGCTCCCACATCTCCAAAATGGTCTTTATGGTAATGAGAGACAACAACATACAAATTGTTGAGCATATCGGGCATCGTCATCAATCGCGAAACACCGTTTCCGCAATCAATCAGCAACCTATATCCCTTATACTCAACCAAATATCCCGGGCAGTTCATCTCCCCCTTCGGATAAGGCGAAACCGTTCCAAGCGGCGTAATCGTGGCGTGGGTCATAGAAATCAGATTTAATTATGCACAAATATATGTAAAATTCCTTTACACCACTGTAAAAAAATTTTACACTTTTACACCCTTATCTTATTTTTAACAATCTACAATTCAACCATATAACCACTTTGGCACGGGGAATGTTATCTTTATGAACGGACAATAAAAATAGACAAAAGGATGAAAAACTTTAAATTCAAAAACTTGCTCACACTGCCGGCGTTGCTCAATATTGGCGGTATCGGAATCGCTATTGCAGCGTTTTATATAATGTTTACACTTGCTAATTACCATATCAACTTCGACCAAGGCATCAAAGACCACGACCGCATTTATATGATGACGCACGACAAGGAATCGCCGTCAGGTACAATTTGCCGTCCGGTAGCCGAAAAAATTGTCTCCGAAATACCGATTATAGAAACCTACGGATGTATCCACGCAATATATCAGGATTCTTACTACAAAAAGGTCAACGGCGAATGGTCTCCTATTCTGTTACCTACGACATTATGCTCTAACGGTTTTGTGGAAACATTTGGATTCAACATTATCGAAGGCAACATTGCTAACTTTATCAACCCAAACCACTTAATTATCAGCCGCGCCGCAGCCAAAACATTCGAGTTAAACGTTGGCGATATTGTTAGCCAAGACGTTGAAGGCAAAAACACTTTGGAAATTGTGGCGATATACGACGATCTTCCACGCAATTACCAATTTGGCTACTATTTAGGATTTGTTGGCATAGGCGATAGAGACATAGACTCATACCGGAACTTCAACGAAGCATACTTCATCAAGGTGAAAGAAGGCACAGAAAACTGCAAATCAATTATGGAAGAAGGTGCGAAACCAACATTACGTGAATATTTTGCAAGAGGCGAAGACGAAGGATATGACTCTGAGGCTGACATAGAGGAATTTGGATTCTCAGTTGTGGCGCTCGACGACATCCACTTAGGTAAAGATATCCACGGATTCACCACAAGCACCGACAAAAATATGGTTTACACATTGCTCTTGCTTGCCATTGTGGTAGTTATCATTGCCTATATCAACTATTTCAACTTTTTCCTTGCCCGCGTTCCCGAGCGTTTAAGGTCGGTAAACACCCGCAAGATATTGGGTTGCAGCCGAGGCAGTTTGATATGGTCGCTGATAGCCGAGTCGCTTATTCACACTGTGGTGGCTATCGTGGTGGCATACATCATAATAGGTGCTTTAAGCGTGTTTGTTCTCAACAGCATTACCGACGTTACGTTGCTTACATACGCAGCCAACCCCAAAAGCGTAATCTTGACAATAGGCATAGCACTTGTAGCAGCAGTGGTATCAAGCATTTATCCCGCAATATTCATCACTTCGGTGCCGCCTGCGCTCGCAATCAAGGGAACAATTAGCCACCGCAACAACAACGTTCTGCGCTATGCTCTTATAGGATTTCAAATTACAGCATCTATCGCACTGATAATTGGAACGTTGTTTATCAGATACAACAACGATTACATACTCAACCACGACCTCGGATTCAAAACCGAATCTATACTATCAACATACACCCCGTCCGCAATTGCTGTAAAATCAGAAACAGTGAGAGACCGTCTTCTCAAAAATCCTGACATTTTGGATATTGCGTGGGCAGCAGGTGACTTGGTATGCAGAGGACGTATGGGTTGGGAACGCGAGCATCCACGAAACCCCGACGAAGATATTTATTTAGACTGTACGCCCGTATCGTGGAATTTTCCACAATTTATCGGTCTCAAAATTGAGGAAGGACGTGATTTTAATCCCTCCGACGAAGAATCAGAAAACGGTGTATTCATCTTCAACCAAGCAGCCAAAAGAGAATTCGACCTCCTCCTGAGCGATAAAATCATTGGTCATTCAGACGACCCCGCCGAAATAGCAGGTTTTTGCGAGGATTTCAACTTCAAGCCTTTGCAATACGGTATCGATCCGTTTGCATTCTATGTATTCGGCAAACATCAGTGGAATGCGCCAAACCATCTCTACGTAAAGATTGCTCCAAACGCCAAAATGACAGACATTTGCAAGTTTATTGGCGAACAACTTCACGAGATAGACCCCAACTACGACATTTTGGGACAGAACATCATAACGTTCAACACCGAAATCGCAAGAAACTACACCGAAGAACTCAGACTATCGAAAGAAATTACGCTCTTTACTATAATGTTGATAATCATTGCTATAATGGGAATTTTCGGCATAGTGTTGTTTGAAACCAAATACCGCCGCAAGGAGATTGGCATACGCAAGGTAAACGGCGCCACCATTATGGAGATTCTAGGAATGTTTAACCGAAAGTTCGTTATCCTTGTAGGCGCTTGTTTTGCCATAGCCACACCATTATCCTACATATTTATACAAGGGTATTTCAGCACATTCACCTACCACTGCCCCATTTATTGGTGGGTATTTGCCATAGCGTTGATTACCACACTGATAGTAACCACATTAGTAGTGTCGGCAGCAAGCCTCCGTGCCGCCAACGAAAATCCTGTTAACACATTAAAAACTGAATAACCTTTTAACACAGACCATATTATGCACCTCATACGTTTTAGATCACTGATTTCGCCCGCAGCCTTGCTAAATATCACAGGCATAGCAGTGGCAATAGCAGCATTCTACATCATTATGTCGATAGTTGCCACCGACCTGACTTTCGACCACAGCATAAAAAACTACAAAAACGTCTACCTGCTCAGCAATCGTCTTATGCAAACGGGCAGTTACGACCGGTTAGGACTTATGAACCGTGCAATAGGCGAACAGATTAAACAACGGATACCATCTGTGATACATTCAGGATGCGTTAAGTTTTGGGACGACAATACATATCTCCGCGAAGAAAACGGCGAAATGAAAAGGATAAAGATTTCATCTCTGCCGTGCTCCAAGGGGCTGTTTGATGTATTCAGTTTTGAGTTTATCGAAGGCGACACATCCAAGTTTTTTGACAAAAACACTATGGTTATCAACCACAAGGCGGCGCAAAAATTTAATCTCCACATTGGCGACTTTCTCGAAATGAACAATGGAGAAAAAACCGAGATTGTGGCAATTTTTAAGGATTTTGCCAAAAACACGCATTTGGGCAGAACTGATGCCTTTGTAGGATTGGGCGATGAGAATATCGACAACCGTAATCAATGGTCTTACTCTTACTTCTTAATGCTTCACGACAACGCTGACCTCAACGAGTTTAACAAAGAGTTTAAACAAATAGCCAAAGAAGCCTTTTTAACCGAAGAAGACACTTTCGAGACCATCGCAGAACTTGACAAAGAAATTGAACGTGGAGATGTAAAACTAATATCGCTCAACGATTTACATTTTCAAAAAAGGATTCTTGGACACCACATTTTTATCGACCCAAAATTTACCTACACTATGCTCATTTTGGCTGTGGTAATAATACTGATAGCCTACATAAATTATTTCAACTTTTTTGTGGCGCGCATTCCCGACCGCATCAGGAGCATCAACACTCGCAAGATACTCGGTAGCAGCCGTGCCTCGCTTGTGTGGTCGTTGATAGCCGAATCGCTCATTTACACACTTTTGGGTGCGGTGTTGGCTTACTTTATCCAAAAATATGCAGGGACATTGCTCTCAAAGTACAATATGGTA
>JAGCVU010000041.1 GCA_017962175.1 Bacteroidales bacterium
GTGGGCAAAAGTTCGCTCATCAACACTATCTTTGAAAAAAACATCGCCGCCGTTAGCAACACCAAGGCGCAGACCCGCGGCTTTCACGTATATTCCGACAAGGATGTGCCGGTAAATATCATCGACAGCGAGGGCTACGAACTCGAAAAGTCTGCCGATTTTAAAAAGATGATTGAGGAGTATCTCAACCTGCATTTCGACGAACTAAACAAGCAGATTCACCTTGCGTGGTACTGCATCAGCATCTCGTCGGCAAGGGTGCTGCCTTACGATATCGATATTCTTAAATTCCTGTTGGAGAAGAATATACCTACCTGCGTGGTGCTTACCCAATGCGACAACGATACTCCCGAAGGCACTACCGCCGCAAAACTCAAACAGGTTATCGACGACAATTTTGGCGGACGGATTGAATGTTTCCAAGTGTCGAACGATGAGGAGATTAACAAGCAGTTGAATATCGACGAACTGATATATTGGTCGCGCAACAATTTGAGCGAGGAGAACCTCCGTCTCGGTTTTGCTGTGGCTCAGAAAAAGAACCTCGAACTCAAGAAAGAGGACGCCGAAAAACGTATAAAATTCTACGCCGCATCAGCCGCCGCCGTAGGTGCAACGCCTATTCCCGTAAGCGACGCAGTGCTGCTTACTGCATTGCAGGTGAAGATGTGCGCCGATATTTTTAGCATTTACGGATTAGACAACAACATCAGCAGCACCGTCAAAAACGTTATCAGCGGACAGGTGGTGTCGCTGCTTGGCAAAACTCTCGCAGGCAACCTTATTAAGCTGATTCCTGTTGCAGGTACGGCTGTGGGAGCGGTTATTAACGCTACCGTGGCAACATCCATTACGGTGTCGATGGGCTACGCGATTTCGCGCCTTACAAAAAAATGTATCGAAAACCGTCTTACAGGCAAGTTTATGGAGGGATTGCCCGTTATCTTCAATCAGGAGAACCTCAACAAACTTATCGACGAGTTTAACTCCAAAAACAAGGAATGCAAAGAGAACAGCTTAACATAATTATCACTGGCAAATCTGGTGTTGGAAAAAGCTCCTTCCTCAACTATCTGTCGGGCAAGGACTTTTTCCAAACTGGAATAGGTGCGCCTGTTACTCAGCAATATTTTGAATGTGTGGACTACGAGGCAGATAACGGCGTGCTTTACCGTCTGTTCGACACCAAGGGCATAGAACCCGACACCGCATCGGAGTGCCGCGCCGAAGTAATCAAGCGCATCAACGAGTGCGACCGTCAAAACAACTTTTTCGACTGGATTCACACTGTGTACTACTGTTTTGCGGCGTCGGGCAAGCGTATTGAGGATTTTGAGGTGGATTTTATTAAGCAGATGATGGAAAAAGCCTCGGTAATTATCCTCCTTACCAAAAAAGACCTTGTAGACGATGATGCTATTGAGCAGATTAAAAGCCAGATACGAAAAGAGATAGGCGACAAGGTTCAGGTGATTTCAGTTTGCAGCGTAACGGTAAAGACCCGAAAGGGAGAATCGTCGCCATCGGGCAGAGAGAGCGTTCTGCGTGCGGGATTCCTCGGATTGTGGAACAAGATTGCCAAAACCCGCTGCCGCAAGATTGCCTCTATGATAGATTCACCAATAGATTGGAACGCTGTGGAACGCGCCTTGCCCGACGACGAGGTGATGCGTCAGATGTTTCCCGAAATCCGCCGCAAGCACGAACGGCTCACCATTTTGCAGTTTTTGCAGCACGTGAATATCGACAACCTTTGGGATCCGTTTATGTTTTCGATGATGCTGGCGCAATGCCGCAAGAATATTATGGCTTTTGATGCCGAGCACGTTTGCGCCACCAACCAGGATATCTACAACAGCATTTTTACATTCTATCAAAAACTCAACGGATTTTTTCCCGACACTATCTATTCGCACAACTCTAAGGAGGAACTCGTCAAGATAAAGCATTACGACATAGATTCTAAGATAGCCGCTATAGCCTCTATCCGTGAGGAACTTACGGCTGCCGAAAAAGATGTTGACGGCACTTTCCTATTCGACGGAAAGGAGAAAGAGGTGCTCGAACACCGCCGTGGACAATACCGTCACCGTGTAAAAGACACCGCCAAGGACATTTCGCGGATGTTGGAAAATTTTACAAAGGTTTATCAGACAGAACTTTATCAATACGGTCAGGACTGCCTTCGCGACGACCAGCTCAACACTCATTCTGGCGAGATTGCCTCGCCTGCCGACCTTTCGCGCAACGAGACTATTTTTTACCGCCTTTATCTTGCCCTCAGCCGTGCCGACCGTGCCGATGACGTTACTTTGCAGGTAATTGCTGAAACTCTCGGTATTAGCGGTTCGGATTCGCAAAAAATAATTAATTTTGCTGCCGCAAAATCTTAATAATCATTATGGACACACTTGCACTCATTGCGCTTTTGCCGGTCGTTTTGATACTCTACTACGTTTACAAAAAAGACCGCGACCCCGAGCCGATCAGAACTGTGGCTGCCACATTCGGATTGGGCGCGTTGTCGTGCATTCCCGCCATACTGCTCGAACTTTTGGCTGAATATGCCCTCGGACACACTCCCTTGGAGGCCGAGACACCGCTCTATAACCGTGCGCATATGTTCTGGGGCGTGGCGGCTATCGAGGAGATTTGCAAATGGGGCGTGGTGATGGCTTATGTGTGGAAACACAAGGATTTCGACGACTCTTACGACGCTATTGTCTACTGCGTGTCGGCGTCGCTCGGATTTGCAGCCTTGGAAAACATTCTGTACGTGGTTCAAAACGGACTTGCCGTGGCGCTTCTCCGGGCGGTTACTTCTATTCCTGGTCACGCCTGTTTCGGTGTGTTTATGGGTTTCTTTATTGCCAAGGCTAAATATTTTTACAGCAATGAGCGCATACAGCTCTACCGTGGACGGATGACTTTGGCGTTGGTAGTGCCTATCTTGGTTCACGGCGAATACGACTACTTGCTTACCGTTGGCGAAATGTGGTACTTCTTGATTCTTATAGTGATAGCCGACCTTGTGGCGTTTTTGCTTATTCATCACAGTTTCAAAGACGACCATCCCATAGTTGTGCGCGAAACACCTGTGCCTCCGCCGTTTATGTCCACACCGCCGCCTTTCGTCGGCAATGTTGCGTCCACATCAAATATTGATACACAATGCGATACAGAATAGACCTTGCCTACAACGGCGAAAACTACCACGGTTGGCAGACTCAGCCCAATGCGCCCACGGTTCAAGAAACTTTGGAACGGGCTTTCTCTTTGATTCTCCGTCAAAACACCTCGATTACAGGCTGCGGACGTACCGACACGGGTGTTCACGCCGAATATTACGTGGCTCATTTCGACACTTACGATATCAATGGCAAAAAAATAGGCGACTTGGTTCACAAGATGAACTCTTTTCTGCCAAAGGATATAGCCATTTACAAAATAGAACCTGTTGACGACAGTTTCAACGCAAGGTTCAGCGCTGTCAGCCGTTCGTACCGCTATCTGATTCATACACGCAAAGATCCTTTTCTCGACCGCAGTTCGTGGCTTGTGCCGTATCCTATCGACATAGAAAAAATGAATCAAGGGTGCGAGATTTTGAAACGTTACATCGACTTTGCATCGTTTTGCAAGGCGGGAAGCGACAACAAGACCACCATCTGCCATATCTCCTCGGCGCAGTGGACTCAGAATGGTCACCGCATAGTGTTTGAAATCACTGCCGACCGTTTTTTGCGCAATATGGTTCGCGCTATTGTGGGTACAATGGTAGATTTGGGAATGGGCAAGACCACGCTCGAAGGTTTTGAAGATATAATAAAAAGCCACAAGCGCAGTTCCGCCGGACAATCTGTGCCAGCAAAAGGACTTGCGCTTGTGGATATAAGGTATTGAAAAATCTATCTGATTACGCTTCGGGTAATTCGATATCCTCGTCGGCAAGGCGTTTGAGGATGTTGTTGATGTCGCAGTTTTCTGAAACGATGTCGGCAACCTTGTCGATAGCCACACGCTCTTGTTTCATACTGTCGCGCCAACGGATGGTAACGGTGTTGTCTTTGAGAGTGTCGTAGTCAACAGTTACGCAGAACGGAGTACCGATAGCATCTTGACGGCGGTAACGTTTGCCGATGGTATCTTTCTCCTCGTAACGGCAGTCGAAACGGTACATAAGGTCTTTCATAAGTTTCTGTGCAATCTCGGGCAAACCGTCTTTCTTAACGAGCGGGAACACTGCCACTTTTACAGGAGCGAGTGCTGGCGGAATCTTCATTACCACGCGGCTGTCGGCCTTTCCGTCGGTAGTGAGGTCTTCCTCGGTGTACGAACCGGAGATGATGCTCAGGAACATACGGTCGAGACCGATGGATGTTTCGATTACGTAAGGAGTGTAACTTTGGTTGAGTTCGGGGTCAAAGTACTGAATGTTTTTGCCCGAATATTTTTGGTGCTGACCAAGGTCAAAATTGGTGCGCGAGTGGATGCCCTCCACCTCTTTGAATCCCATCGGGAAATTGTATTCGATGTCGGTGGCAGCGTTGGCATAGTGTGCGAGTTTCTCGTGGTCGTGGAAACGGTAGTTGTCGGTGCCGAAACCGAGAGCCTCGTGCCATTTGCGACGCATTGTTTTCCAGTATTTAAACCAACGGAGTTCGGTGCCGGGTTTGATAAAATATTGCATCTCCATCTGCTCAAATTCGCGCATACGGAAAATAAACTGACGAGCCACAATCTCGTTGCGGAAAGCCTTGCCTATCTGTGCGATACCGAAAGGAATCTTCATACGGCCGGTCTTCTGCACGTTGAGGTAGTTTACAAATATGCCCTGAGCAGTTTCGGGACGGAGATATATTGTAGACTGTTCGTCGGATACGCTACCCATCTTGGTAGAGAACATAAGGTTGAACTGACGGACTTCTGTCCAGTTTTTAGTGCCGGAAATGGGGCAGACGATGTCGCAGTCGAGAATAATCTGACGGAGTTCTTCAAGGTTGTTTTCGTTGAGAGCCTTGTCGTAACGTGCTGTAAGTTCGTTGATTTGCTGCTGAACTTTTTGAACGTTTTCGCTTGTGGCAAGGTATTTTTCCTTGTCGAACTTGTCGCCGAAACGTTTAGCGGCTTTTTCCACGTCTTTTTCTATTTTAGCGTAGAGTTTGTCGCGGTATTCTTCGATAAGATTGTCGGCGCGGTAACGTTTTTTAGAGTCGCGGTTGTCGATAAGGGGGTCGTTGAAAGCGGCCACGTGTCCCGAAGCCTCCCAAGTTTTGGGGTGCATAAAGATAGCGGCGTCGATACCCACGATATTTTCGTGGAGGCGTGTCATAAACTTCCACCAATACTCTTTGATGTTGTTTTTAAGTTCCACGCCGTTTTGACCGTAGTCGTACACAGCGGCGAGACCGTCGTAAATTTCGCTCGACGGGAAAATAAAACCGTATTCTTTGCAGTGCGATATAAGTTTCTTTAATTGGTCGTCTTGTGCCATTGTATTGTATGTTAAATAATTTCAGGTTGCAAAGTTAGATATAAATTTTGAGATTATATCATTTTTTTGCAATATCTTTTATTCGCTGAAGGAGAATAAAAATGGCTAATTTTATTCGGTGGTGGCGAATAAAAATGGTCAAATTTATTTGCTGGTAGCGAATAAATTTTGTAATTTTGCAAAAAAAAGATAATCATTATGGCAGTTTCAAAAGAAATAATTAGAGCGTTAATTAAAGAAGGTCAGGAACTTATCGAAAATATTGACCTTTACGACCGCCCATACGATTTTGAACCCAAAGGTAGATATGTGCTCGTGGGAATTCGTCAAGCAGGGAAGTCGTATATGCTTTACAAACGAGCCAAGCAGTTTATCCAACAAGGTGCACGAAAAGAAGATATTGTGTATATCGATTTCGACGACGAACGACTTTTGGGCTTTGCTGCCGAAGATTTTGACCTTATTTTGCAGACTTACAATGCTATATACGACCGCCGTCCGATACTTTTTTTTGATGAGATACAAAACGTGGACGGATGGGAGCATTTTGCCCGTCGTTTGGCAAATCAAAAATATCAAGTGTTTATTACTGGTAGCAATGCCAAAATGCTAAGCCGAGATATTCAAACCACTCTTGGGGGGCGTTACATTTGTGGTAATGTGTTCCCTTATTCTTTTGCAGAATATATTGAAGCACAGAATATTAAACTTGAACCCGAGTGGCAATATGGCAAAACTCGCTTTATAGTGCAGCAGCAGTTTGAAGTGTATCTGCATTGGGGTGGATTCCCTGAACTGATTAATTATCAGAATAAACGTGCTTGGCTTAATCAACTTTATGAAAAAATTCTCCTCGGCGATGTGGCTTTGCGAAACCGTATTAAAAACGATTTACCTTTGCGAATGGTGCTTAAACGCCTTGCCGACAATATTATGCAGCCTACTTCATACAACCGTCTTGCCAATTTGATGCAAAATTCAGGTTTTAATATTTCGGTAAGTTCGGTTTTGTCTTATATTAATTTTGCCAAAGATGCCTATTTGCTGTTTTCGTTAGAGAATTACACTTCAAAATTTGTTGAGCGGGCAACCGTAAAAAAGCATTATTTTATAAACAACGGATTGTTGAATATATTTCTCTCCGGCGGCGAAACTGCGTTGTTGGAGAATCTATGCGCAATATTTCTTTACAAAAAGTATGGTGAGCGTCTATGCTTTTACAACAAAAACATTGAGGTTGATTTCTTTGTTCCCGATGAAGGTTACGGCATTCAAGTATCCTATTCTATTGCCGACGATGAAACCCGTAGCCGCGAACTCACCGCATTAGAAAAACTTGATGCCTATATTCCTCTGCAACGTATGGTGGTAATCACCTTCGACGAAGAAGAAACCGTACAACTTACTAATGGCAAAATCATAGAGATAATTCCGGCTTGGAAATGGATGTTGGGGTAGGTAATAAATTATCTACTTCTCCGCCTCCAATAGCCTCTCCACACCTCTTTTTATCGTATCATCTTCCCTTGCAAAGCATACTCTTATGATGTTGCTTTTGTTTTTGTCGTGGTAGTACATCGACATGGGGAAAACTGCTACGCCGTGGTTGTTAACAAGTTTGATGGCAAACTCTGTGTCGGGGTCGGGGGTAACGTCAGAGCAGTCTATCGCCTGAAACCACGAGCCTTCGGTGGGTGTAAATTTGTATTTTGAGCCTTTGAGAAGGCTGCACAAGAGGTCGCGCTTGTGGTGATAGAGTTCACGTATTTGGTCTAACACTTCGGCATGTGCCTCGTTGAGAAAATCGGCAAAGGTGTACTGCACAGCGGTGTTTGAACCGTTGCAGATATAGTTGTGCATCTTGCGTATTTCGGCAGTGTAGTCGGCGGGAGCGCAGCAAGTGCCGGTTTTCCAGCCTGTGGCGTTAAACGATTTGCCGAGCGAACTTATCACAATGCTCTGTTTTGCCATAATCGGGTAGTGCGATACGCTCGTAAGCGGACCATCATATGTAAAACTGCCGTAGGTTTCGTCGCTGAGTATCACAATCTTGCTTCCGGCTATGGTTTTTTGCAGCATTTTCATATCTTCGTCAGACATTACTTTGCCGGTGGGTATATGAGGATTGCTGATGATTATCATTTTGGTGCGTTGGTTTACCGAACGCATCACCTCGTTCCAATCAATCTTGTAGTCGGGGTATTTGAGAGCGATAAACACGGGCGTACCTCCATTTAGGCGGATTGCTGGCACATAGTTTTCGTAAACAGGCTCAAATACAATAACTTCGTCGTCTTCGTGAACAATGGCAGAAATGGCTGTCCACACGGCTTCGGTAGATCCAGCGGTGATTGTAACCTCGGTTTCGGGGTTGTACTGTGCGCCAAACTCTTTGTTGTAAATGCCTGCCATAGCCGTGCGCAAGGGCAGTATGCCTTCGATGGGGCTGTACTGATTGCGTCCGTTGCTTATATGCTTGGCAATAGATTTTACAAGGCACTGCGGCATATTAAAATCGGGCACCGAGCAGGCAATGTCTACCGCGTTGTTTTTGGCTGCGGCGTCTAAAATCTCAAATGCCGTTTTTAACGTATTTTCAGGTAGTTTTGATCTCAGCATACTTTCTGTTATTTATTTTTCAAAATTACAAAATTATTCTAAATGGCAACTTTTGTTTGTGTTTTTTGTTAAAATAAATTTCTGTCTAATGTCGTGTGTTGTAAATCAGAATGTTATAAAATAAAAAAACTCCAACATTTCTGTCGGAGTTTTTTTGATGAGTGGAAAAAAGTTTGGTATTAGTATGCTATTGAACTGTAAATCTGTTTTTTAAGATAGTCGAGACCGTTTCCGAGCACTACACCGGCGTTGTTGGTAGCGGCAATGTAGTCGGCGGCATTGTCTACACAAGCGTGAGCGTAAAAGTAGAGTCCGGTGTCTTCTTTCACAACGTTGCTCTCTACCGATTCTATTACGGCATTGCTTACGTGTCCATCAACTATGAGTTTTATAGATTCGCTTTCGCGGAGTGAGTTCATATATTTATAAGGTATCTCAATTTTGCAAAAACATTTCGAATCGGATTGTTTTTCTACTGTTAATCCGCTTGTGATAATGTTTTCGGGCATATTGTTTTTTACACCGAAAACCAACATTGCTGTTACTACTGCCAATACTAACGCTATGCCTGCGTGCTTGATCATTTTGTTTGTTGTTTTCATGGTTCTGATGTTTATTATATTGTTAAACTATTAGTGGTGATTATTAGACGGTGCAAAATTAGCCCGACTTTTTAAAGCGTGCAATGCGTAAAATGCGTATATGGGAAAAAATAGGGTAGGGGTTTTGCGTATTTTATGTTAGGGAATATTGTTGCGTGGGTGTTACATTATTGAAATAATTAATACCAATATTACCAAAAATGAACTACAAACAAATTTTATTAGCCGCGAGTGTGGCGTGCGCGGCATTGGTGGGTTGCGAACCCGAAATTGAACGCGCTGCAAACGAATTTTTTTATCCATCAAGTTTCGAGGTAGATACAGTCAGAATGTGGCACGGCTACGACTTCGCTCTTCGTTTTACCAACATTGCAGAATATTCTCCATCAAAAGGTGGCAGAAGCAAAGAACGTTACAAACAATACGTCTACTATTTTGGCGATTTTGGTTATCGCGAAGAAGGTTGTTGGGGCGATTGCGACGATATTAATAATTGGCCTTCAGCGTGTTGCGTATGCGATATTATGAGTATTCATGTTGCCACACAAGAAGATTTCGACGAAGCACATCCCGCAGGTTCTTACATCGACGACCTTATGGTGGTGAGATTAGAATCAGCATACCCGTTTATCAAAAGCAATTACAAATTAGACGGTTACGATTACAATTACAGGGAGAATCGTCCCGACAATGAGTTTTATCTCAACGAAGTTAATCCCGATTATCTAAAACTCAACGGACATTGTTTTGCTTATCTCAATTTTTTGAAATCTCCCGCGGTAAAGGGCGAACACACCTTTATTATTACAGTGGAAATGGGCGCCGACCCTGTTAGCGGATATGTTCCGGAGTTTAAACCTCAAGAAATTACCGTATCATTTTAATTATCAGAAAACTATGAAAAACTTTATTATAACCCTTATTGTATTATTTGCAAGTGTTTTTGCTGTAAAAGCGCAACCCGCTGTAATGGGCGGACTTTCGTTGTCGAAAAATGCCTCGGATGTTGACAATCCTTCCCTATTTTTACCGAGTTATACCGGCGGTTTTACGTTTGATATTGGCGATGATACCCGCCATTACGCATTTCGTCCGGGCATTGCGGTTTGTCAAAAAGGTTGGAGATTAAAGGGCGATGTAGATGAAACTCAGCTATTTCGCAATCTTATGCTTCAATTTCCATTTCGTTGGGTTCACAAAATTCGCCTTACCGATGATTTGCGTTTAGAACTTGGCTACGGCTGTTTTATCGAGTTTGCTTTAGACGGCAATGTCAAGGTAAAATATCCCTCACTTACTGGCGAATACGTAATCGACGGCAAAGCGCAAACTGTTCATTACGATGCAGTTACCAAAGATTTCCCCGGAAATCTTTACTCTTGGGACCACGGCTCAATGCTTCACATCGGAATGTCTACCAATAGATATTACGCCGGAGCTTCTATGCAAGTGGGTGTTCAGCAATGTATGTCGGCGTTTCTTTTTACAGCTGGCTATTATTTTTCTCCCTGCCGCGAAAAAGAGCAACGCGAAAAAGCAAAACGCGACCCAAATCGTGAATATTTATGGGGCAATTAAAAAATCTCTATAAAAATATATAATTTCCTCCTCCGGCTTCGTTTTTCTTATAAACATCATCAAAAAAAAATAAATAATTATGAGAAAAAACGTTGTCTTGATAGCGATTGCTATACTTTTATGTATGCCGTTGCACGCTCAAAAGTTAAAAAAGGCTTTTGATCTATTGAAACAGAGCGAGTACGACGAGGCGGAAATTCTTTTTAACCGCGCCACCAAAAACAAGGTGGAACCCGCTGCCGCCTATTTTGCACTTGGAAAAATTCTTATCGACCCAGAATCAGGACGTTACGACACTTACAAGGCGTTTGAAATGTTTCAAAACTCAAAAGACAAGTTTTTGAAAACTCCTCCCAAAACCGCCGACAAATATAAAATCTTTTATGGTATAAAACCCTCCGATGCCGATTCTATGATGCGTGTGGTGGCAGAAATAGAACATCATACCATTCGTAAATCGCTCAAACCGTCGATCGAAAAATTCAACCGCAAGTTTAAGTTTTACAAAGACCTCTGCGCCGACCTTAAATTTTACCAAGATTCGCTTACCTATCGCCGTGCATACGCCGCTGCCGCTAATAGGGCTAATTTTGCGCCGCTGTTGGATGTGAAAAAAGATGCCTCGTCCTTTTATCACGATTCGGTTGATGTGGTTATTCCAATAATTATCAGCGAGATACACGATGTTGTATTTCACACTGCATTGCTCTATCATTTGGAATATTTTCGCAGTCATTTTACCAACTATACTCCTCGAAAAAGCGATGTGTATTATTTTTTCAATCAACTAAATGCCACCGACACCATTATCAAAAATAATTATACTTATACTCTTACCCCCGAAGATACTACTAAATTATTTATTCTCAATAAGTTTGAAAAAGATACAACGAGCAACAAATACAGCGAAGAAAACCTCGTTTCGCTAATGAAACAACTTGCACCCACTGAATTTTCGTTTTACATTTTGAAATCTGTTGCAGCCAAATACATTGCTAAAAAACAATTCAACAAGGCTGTAGACATTTATTTAAAATATCGTTCGCTGTTTCCGATAAAACATAAACAAATCGACGACATGATAGGCCTACTCACCGAGCCTAATCCGCCGCAACTTATCGACGACCACCGTTTGCCTGACGCCATTAATTCGCCGCTCTATCGCAGTGATTATGCGCCAATTGTAACGCCCGACCTCAAAAAAATCTATTTCTGTCAGGATATGGATATGAGGGGCTATCGTCAAGAAGATATGTATATGTCGCAATTTAAAGACGGCAAATGGCAAGTAGCACAGCCTGTTGAACGATTTGCCACAATGGAAAACAACGAATCTGCCGAGCATATCTATCCCGATGAAAATATGATGTCACTATTCTTAAACGGTAGTATAATGCTTTCCGACCGTCAGGACAATGGTTCGTGGGGTTATCCGTATAGGCTTGAAGGTCAGATTGATAAAGATGGCAATTCGGTAAATTCGGGACGATGGCAGGCTGATTCGTATTTTTCGGCAGATGGTCAAGTTTTGCTTTTTGCCTCTATTCGCAGCACCAACATCGAGGGTAAAAACTCTGTGTTTGAATACGATTTCAATGATTCGTGGTTTTACCCTTGCGATATTTACGTGTCGTTGAAACAACCCAATGGCGAATGGGGCGTGCCTATCAACCTTGGTCCTGTGATTAATACTCCAACTCAAGACCGTTCGCCGCAACTTGCTCCCGACCTTCATACGCTGTTTTTTACCTCCGACGGACACCCCGGCATTGGTGGATGCGATATTTTTATGTCGCGTCGTTTGAGCGATACTTCGTGGACACAATGGAGTCAACCCGTTAATCTTGGGCGAATTATCAACACTGCGGGCGAAGAACAATTTTTCAACCTTGGTTTCGACGGCAAAACTGTTGTTTACGAACGCGATGAGGCTATTTACACCGGCATTATACCCGATCAATTTCGCGCAGCCACCACTTCAATACTTTCGGGCGTTGTTACCGATTCTGAAGGTAAACCGCTCAAAGCCAATATTGTATGGGAAGATATTGCTACGGGTGTTCACCTTGGCACACTTTCTTCCGACCCTGTAACGGGCAAATTCTCTATTACAATGCCGCTTGGTCGCCGTTACGAAATTTTTATCGAGGCTGCGGGATTTGTACCTCAGTCGGATATATTTGATAATTCGGGAGTTAACAGTTCGCAGTTTAAAAACGACAGCATTGCTCTCCGCTCTATCAACGAACTTAAAACTTCGGGCAATGCCGCTACACTTAATAATGTGTTTTTTGAAACCGGCAAAACCGCTCCTCTGCCCGAATCTATGGGCGAAATTCGTCATTTGGCAACATTTCTCAAATCAAATCCCGACCTTACAATCGAGATTTTCGGACATGCCGACGCTATCAAAGCCGAGTTGATAAAATTTGGCATTCCTCCTTTTAAAATTATTGCCAACGACAACGGCAACCATCAAGTTCAGTTTCGCATAATGGAGTAAAAAAATGAAACACATCATAGTATCTATATTGTTGATTTTGTGGATAATGCCAGATGTAATGGCTCAAAAACTTTTGCCTGTATACGCTCGTTATTATAACGGCGACACTGCATGGGCTCACAAAAAGTTCAAAAAGTTTATAAAAAAGAAACGCGAACCTTACGCTGCACAATACGGGTTAGCCATTTGCATATCTCCATGGCAAAAAAAACAGGCATTTATCGAATTTAAAAAACTTGACGCTAAATTTCGCCATTCTGGAAAAGATTTTACAAGGTATATGCTTAATAATTATGGCATTACACGCGATTCGGTAAAATTTCGTATGGACGAAATTGCCTCTCAAGAACTCCGCCGAATTATAGAAGAAGATAGCACTGAACGAGGTTTCAAAAAATATATCGACGCATACAAAGGTTGTTCGCCTGAGTTTATCAATCGTGCCGCCGCCCTTCAAGAAGCCGCCGCCTATCGTGCCGCTATGAAAGATACCACATTGGGCAAGGCGTGGTCGTTTATAAAGAATTATCCAAATTCAAAAAAACGCGGATATGTAGAAGATTACATCGATAGTGTGCACTATTTCAGCATGTTGATGTACAAAAACGAGTATTCTCTAAAACAATTTCTCCGCGTTTATGCCAAAGGTAGCAAATACACCTCTCGTGCTGAAAATTTGCTTAGTGCCAAATTTCACGACGAACTTTACGATTCGCCTTACAACAAATTTGTTTTTACTCCAGAATATTTTGAAAAATGGCGTCGCGAGGCATATTACAGCGGACATTGGACTCGTTTGCGATTTTTTTACAAACGTGTACCCGAAATGATGAACGACAGTCTCAAACGTATGTATTACGCAGCACTTTACGGCGAGGCAAATTTTGAAACTATCCATTTCAACTTTGGCGACGACCGTCATTACCAAGATTCTATTTACGATTTTTATATTCAGCGCGGTGCACCAAGTTATCTTGCCTTTAAAAAAATGCAAGAAATGTATTCTATGAATCTTTACCGTGGTGAGTTTGACAGTGTGGAAACTATTTTGAAGCGCTACGAACATTTGTTTCCAAATTTTCAACAACAAATTTTGCAAATTCGCCGCATAATGTACGAAGAATATTACCGTTGTAAACGTCAGCCGCTTACCGTTTTTGGTACAGATGGCAAACTACTGAAATCCACCGGAGTATACACCAATCGCAAGCACAAGGTAATAACCAAATATTTTAATACTCCAAGGCAATACCCCGAATACCCTGTAATTTCGCCCGACGGCAACACACTTTATTATACTATGCCGCAATACAAAATGATGAAACTTGAAACCAAGATTTCTGCCAAAGATTGGGATTCGTCGTCGGTAATAACAAGTCCTATTTACATTGGTACCAACATTTGCGCATCAAAACTCGACGGCACACGCATAATGTCTCCCGTGGTGTTTAAAGAAATTAACGGCTCCGACTCGGTGTATATCAAGCGGGTAATATACAATGCCAAACTTCAACTTAATAACGATACCGCCAAATATGAATGTCAATTTATAGAAGATTCGCTCAAATATTTTCATCGAGAACAAAAAATTGTAAAACCGAGCGAGGCCATTTTTACCAATAGCATTTCAAACGACGGCACTCGTATACTTTTGGCAAAATGTCACCGAGCACTTGTAGGCAAGGGCGCACCACCAATTTATCACGAAGGTTTTGCTGTGTTTGCATCGTTGAATCGTGGTGGCAAATGGTCGAAACCTGCATTTATTCTTGGAGTTAATCAACGTCCGCCTACTGCCGAAGAAATCGAAGACGGTCTTGGTCCTCAGCCGCATTTTGGTAATTATAACGGACACTATTCGCCCGATGGCAACAGAATTTTTTACACCTCGGCACGTCCTGATGTAATTGCCTACGACGAAAAATTTACGCTTCCCCCTTTTCGTTATAGTTACACCAAATTTTTTGGCAAAAAGTGGGAATTCGGATATAAAAACCCTAAATGGTTTTACAGCGATATTTATATGAGCGTAAAACAACCCGACGGCAAATGGAGCTTGCCTATCAACGTGGGTCGCGACATCAACACCGAATATTGCGAACTTGCGCCCGTGATTGCCGCCGACAACAAAACTATGTATTTTATCTCCGAGGCTCACTACGGGATGGGCGGAACCGATATTTTTATGACACAACGCACCGATTCCACATGGCGACATTGGACAGCTCCCATCAACCTTGGCAAATATATCAACACGCCTTTCAACGAGTTTGATTTTTCTATCACAGCCGACGGTCGCACAGCCGTTTACACATCCGAAGACCCTGTAACACAAGAGCGTATCATCTATCGTGTAACGCTTCCGCCTGCGCTTCGTCCCGATACGGTGGCAATATATTCCGGCGAAATTACCGACCTTGAAGGCAATCCTTTGTCAGCTCAAATCACAGTAGACGATACTAAACGCACACGCCGTTATGCCACTTATAATAATCAACCCGACGGCTCGTATTACTTTGGTCTTCCGCAAGATAGCGCATATTATCGCATAACGGTTTCGGTAAAAGGACTTCTGCCGCAAACCGATTATCTTGATGCTATGTGGGGTAAACCCATTACTCGAACACACAATTTTGTAATGTTTTCAGAGGCTGATATTTTTGAATCTTGCCTTGCCGTTCCGCTCACTGCCATTGAGTTTAAATCCTCTGATCCAAACCTTTACGGAGCTCCCGATGAGGAAATCAAACGCATGTCGTCGCTCTTTAAAAAACACAATTGCGACACCCTTCAACTCATCGTATCCGCTCCACAACGCCACATAGCCCAACAACGCGCCGATGCCATTGCCTACCTTTTTCAGCAAAACGGCATTAAAACAGTCTTGGTGGCTATAAAAGTTGGGAAAGATGGGGTAATGATTAAACGAATGTAGGTGGTTTTTAACAATCTTTAAATGCCTACCGGCAACATCACCTCACACCGCTCCGTTTTTATAACCGTACTAACCCCTAATTTCTTAGCGTATGAAAAGATTGTTTACACTTATCTTAATGGCATTTGCTTTTGCCCCTGCATTTGCGTTTTACACCGTGTCGGGCAAGGTTACCGATAAAGAAACCAACGAACCGTTGCCCGGTGTTTCTATTATGATCAAAGGTACTTCCAGTGGTACTATTTCCGACCTTGATGGCAACTACTCATTAACTATCAACGATGGAAAAAACACCCTTGTATTTACATATATCGGTTATGATACAGAGACTATTACCGTAACAGGCAAGGATGGCGACAAAATTACTAAGAATGTTGCCCTCAAAGCCGATAGTCGTAACTTAGAAGAAGTTGTGGTTGTTGGCTACGGACAAGTGCCACGTCATAATATTTTTGGTCGCAATGCAAAAGTTGCCGACGCAATGGTTGCCAACTATATGCCTGAGCCGCGACCTGTGCAGTTGAATACCGAAAAATATGACTCTCGCGACGAAAACGAATTTAAAAATGCTGCCACAGAACCTGTTTCGGTGTTTTCGGTAGACGTTGACAAGGCAGGATACAGCAATATTCGACGCTTTATTAATAATAGTCAAAAACCTCCCAAGGGAAGCGTGCGTATTGAGGAAATCATCAACTACTTTGAATACAATTATCCTCAGCCCAAAGGTGCCGACCCTGTGAGTCTCAATGCTGAAATCGCAGAATGTCCGTGGAACAAAGATCATCAGTTGATAAAAATTGGTCTCAAAGCCAAAGAGATAGATACTCGCGAATTGCCCGCCTCGCATATTGTTTTCCTTATCGACGTTTCGGGCAGTATGTACGACGACAACAAACTTCCGCTCCTTATCCGCAGTTTCAAGCTTATGACAAACAATCTCCGTCCGCAAGACAAGGTTTCTATCATCACCTACGCGGCTGGAACAGATATCAAGCTCACCGCCGAGCCCTGCAACGAAAAAGGTAAGGAGAAGATAGTAGACGTACTCGAAAAACTTCGTGCAGGTGGCTACACAGCCGGTGGCGAGGCTATTCAAAAGGCTTATCGCATTGCCAAAGAAAACTTTATCAAGGGTGGCAACAATCGCATTATACTTGCCACCGACGGCGATTTCAATGTAGGTCAAAGTTCCGACGGCGAGTTAAAAGAGATGGTTAAAGAAGGAGCAAAAGAGGGCGTTTTTCTCACCGTGCTTGGCTATGGAATGTACAACCTCAACGACCGTATGATGGAAACCATCGCCGACAATGGCAACGGCAACTACGCCTATATCGACAATATTTCCGAGGCACAAAAGGCTCTCGGCACTGAACTTTGGGGAACGCTCTACACTGTGGCTAAGGATGTTAAGGTGCTTGTAGATTTTAATCCTGCCAAGGTAAAAAGTTATCGTCTTGTGGGTTACGAAAACCGCCTTTTAAACAACGAGGATTTCAACAACGATAAAAAAGACGCCGGCGATATGGGTTCGGGACATTCTGTTACAGCACTTTACGAGATTGTTCCTGCCAATAGCAACGAATCTGTACCCTCTACCGTTCAAAGCGAATACGTAACGCAGCAAACCACCGGCTCAGACAATTTTTGCACTATCAAATTCCGCTACAAACATCCCGACAAAGATGAAAGTCTTTTGGTAGAACGACGCATTGGCAAAGATGCCTTTACAAAAAATCCCTCTACCGATTTTAAAATTGCCTCCACCGCCGCCATGTTCGGCATGTTGCTCAACGAAAGCAAATTCATCAATCACACCACCTACAAATCGTTGTTAGAATACCTCAAAGATATTCCATCAGATGATAAAGGATATATCGATGAATTGAAGGTGTTGGTAAGGAAAGCATCAGATTTGTAGGGGCGTACCTTGTGGACGCTCCTCTCATAAAACGTGTTTTATGATTGCACCGCCAAATAGATGTGAAGACCCACAGCAGCAATAATAAATATTGCGAAAATCAGTTCGCTCCAAAAGCCGCGTCTAAGTTCGTAGTAAAATTTCACGAGCATAAACGTAACCGGGAATAGAGCCAAACGAAGGGTTTCGATACTGAAAAACGGCGACAGTGCAGCCACAGCGGTAATCAAAAATATCATAAACATGAATTTGAAAACCCTTGCCTCAAACACGTTGAATGTGGTATACATACTGCCCATACCTACGCCTGTGATTACAAGCCAAACAGAGGCGCTACCAAGAAACAACATATCGTTGTGTTCGGGGTTAAACACGTGCCTTATGCTGAACTCCTCAGCTATGTTTTCAAATACCGGCATAAGATCGTCGTTGACAAGAAAATAGATGGCAAAATAGAAAAGTACTGGTGTTATGATGCCGAGTATCATCATCAGAATTTCGTTGGTACGGTATGGGCGGAATATGGCAAAAGCTGCAATTCCGAATAGGAGTGTGATAACTGCATTGAAACAGAACAGCACCGCAATGCCAAAACACAAACCTGCGTCAAAAAGGTTGTACACTGCTACGTCCTTACCGTTGCTATCTAATATTGGAAACAATCCGAGCATAATGAATACCGCAGCAAACTGTTCGGGCAAAAGCACATTGTAAGGAATGTAGCACATACCAGCCAATGCTGTCATAATAAAGAAGAAAGCGCCTTTGGCTCTGGTAAGTTCAAAACGGGCATTGAGCGAGCTCATCACCATCACCTCCACAATATTGAGTAGCACAAAGCATATGCCGAGCACTATGGGCGTGCCAAACGAGCCGAGAAAATTTCGAATATCATCGAAAATCAGCGAACCCGACTGTGGCACAATCCACATCCATCCGCCATAAGGCATCACTGCCGAACATGCAAACCCGACAAACACCACAATGGCAAATGCTATCCCTAATAGGGAGTTATCTTTGAGCGATTTTAGTATCACTGAAACGGTATTATTATCGTTGACAAAATTACAAAATATTTTTGCATTGTTTCAATGGTTACAACAGATTTTTGAAAATAATAATAGGTTTCGTGTTTTTCGCGTTTTCCGTTGTTAAAATAAATCGGTGAATAAAAAAAATGTTATCTTTGCCCCCGAAACATCAAAACACATTCAACATGAATATATTGCTTATAGGCTCGGGCGGAAGGGAGAGCGCCCTCGCATGGAAAATTGCTCAATCCCCTGTCAATCTTTTTGTTGCACCTGGCAACCCCGGCACTGCCAATATCGCTAAAAATATTAATATAAAGGTGTCGGATTTCGACGCTATCGAAAAATTTGTGGTTGAAAACAACATCGACCTCGTGGTGGTGGGTCCTGAGATTCCGCTTATCGACGGCCTCGCCGACCGCCTTCTTGCTATCCCCGGCGGCAAAGCTCCTTTGGTGGTTGGCCCCAAGAAAGATGGCGCGCAACTCGAAGGCAGCAAGGATTTTGCCAAGCAGTTTATGATTCGTCACAATATACCCACTGCCAAATACAAGACTTTCAACGGCGACACTTACGCTCAGGCAGTTGATTTTCTTAAAACATTGCAGCCTCCTTACGTGCTCAAAGCCGACGGTCCTGCTGCTGGCAAGGGCGTTATTATAGAAGAAAATTTCGACATTGCCTGCAACGAACTCAAAGAGATGTTCTCTGGTAAATTTGGCAAATCGTCTGCCGAGGTGGTTATTGAGGAGTTTCTTTCGGGAATAGAACTTTCGGTGTTTGTGCTAACAGATGGACACGGAGGTTACACCATATTGCCCGAAGCCAAAGACTACAAGCGCATTGGCGAAGGCGACAAGGGACTCAATACCGGCGGTATGGGCAGCATTTCGCCCGTTCCATTTGCCGACAAGGTGTTTATGGAAAAAATTGAATCGCGCATAATCAAGCCCACCATCGACGGACTTATCAAAGACGGTATCGACTACCGTGGATTTATCTTCTTTGGACTTATCAACGTTAACAACGACCCCTATGTAATTGAGTACAACGTGCGAATGGGCGACCCCGAAACCGAGTCGGTAATGCTTCGCGTAAAAGGCGATTTTGTAGACCTTCTTGTATCTGCCGCTCAGGGCAATCTCAATGGCAAAAAATGCGAAATCGACTCTCAAACCGCCGCCACCGTGGTGCTTGCATCGGGCGGATATCCTGAGGATTACAAAAAAGGTTTTGTTATCAACGGCTTAGACGTAGTAAAAGATTCTATCGTATTTCACGCTGGCACCAAAGAGAAAGACGGCGCGATAGTTACCGACGGCGGACGAGTTCTCACCGTTTCGTCGCTTGGCAACGACATCCCATCAGCCCTTCAAAAATCATTAGACGGCATTGCCAAAATATCTTTTGAAGGCGCATATCATAGAAGGGATATTGGCAAGGATCTTTTGAAATATGTAAGTTAATATTATTTTAGTTGTTAAAAAAAATAACTACCTTTGCGCAGTTTTTAAATAGTGAAACAATGGATATTCCTGCTAAATACGACGCTGCGGCGTCAGAATCTAAATGGTACAAGTACTGGACCGACAATAATTTCTTCGGCTCTAAGCCCGACGGCCGCAAGCCTTACACAATAGTTATCCCCCCGCCAAACGTTACCGGCGTGCTGCATATGGGTCATATGCTCAACAACACTATTCAAGATATCCTCACCCGTCGCGCAAGGATGAAGGGTTTCAATGCTCTTTGGGTGCCCGGTACCGACCACGCTTCTATTGCAACCGAGGCCAAGGTGGTGCAGAAACTTGCCAAACAAGGCATCAAAAAACGCGACCTTACCCGCGAACAGTTTCTCAAATACGCTTGGGAATGGAAAGAGGAGCACGGCGGCGTAATTCTCGAACAGTTGAAAAAACTTGGCGCTTCGTGCGATTGGAGCCGTACCGCTTTCACTATGGACGACCTCCGCAGCGAATCGGTTATGAAAGTGTTTGTAGACCTTTATAATAAGGGACTTATCTACCGCGGTCTCCGTATGGTAAACTGGGACCCCAAGGCGCAGACAGTGCTCAGCACCGAGGAGGTGATTTACCGCGAAGAAAAAAGCCATCTCTATCACCTTAAATATTATATCGCTGAGGGCGAAACCGTTACCCCAACAGGCACAGAGGGCGAGGTAATTCACAAAGACGATAAAGGATATTACGCAGTGGTGGCTACCACTCGTCCCGAAACAATTATGGGCGATACCGCTATGTGTATCAACCCCAAAGACCCCAAAAACCAATGGCTTAGAGGTCACAAGGTGGTAGTGCCTTTGGTAAACCGCGTTATCCCCGTAATCGAAGACCGCTATGTAGACATCGAGTTTGGTACTGGCTGCTTGAAAGTTACCCCTGCTCACGATGCCAACGACTATGCTCTTGGACAAACTCACAACCTCGAAGTTATCGACATCTTTAATCCCGACGGCACAATTGCTCCCGCTGGTCAACTCTATGTGGGAATGGACCGTATGGAGGTGCGCAAACAGATTGCCATCGACCTCAAAAACGCCGGTCTGCTTGAAAAAATCGAGGATTACGACAATAAGGTAGGATATTCGGAGCGCAACGCCGACACAGCCGTTGAGCCGCGCCTTTGCAAACAGTGGTTCTTGAATATGAAGCACTTTGCCGACATAGCCCTGCCGCCCGTTCTCGAAGGTAAGATTAAATTCTATCCCAATAAATACGTTAACACATACCGCAACTGGCTCGAAAACATTCAAGACTGGTGCATCAGCCGTCAGTTGTGGTGGGGACACCGTATTCCAGCATATTTCCTTCCCACAGCCGAAGGCGAGGAAGAGAAATATGTGGTTGCCCTCTCTCCCGAAGAGGCTTTGGAACTTGCCCACAAGGTAAAAGGATATGAAAATATCACTATCGACCAACTTCAACGCGATGAGGATGCTCTTGACACTTGGTTCTCGTCGTGGTTGTGGCCTGTTTCGCTGTTCGATGGCATTA
>JAGCVU010000042.1 GCA_017962175.1 Bacteroidales bacterium
GACTGGCTCGAAACCCAAGTCTTCGCCGGCAACACCGGCACCGAAATCGCCCCGACTCCCGCTGAGGTAGAAGGCTTCAACAAGTACATCGAGGCGTACAAAAAAGGCTTGGAGATTGAAATGAAGGCGGTAACGGCGAAGGAGTAAAGAATAGATTTTTTCTGAGAATAATAACTGCGGCGGAAATATTTTTTCGTCGCAGTTTTGTTTTTATTAGCAAAATAAGTATATTTGCATAATTCAAACTCATAAAAAGAAATTATGGAAACTACAACAATGCAGATGACCATTCCCACAGGAATGAGACAATTTGTGACTTCACGGTCGAAAGAAAAATCCGAAATGCAGAATGCGATGCTATTGTATCCCTACATAGCGGATTACACCATTTCCTACGGTCGTGCAGCCGAAATTCTTGGCATCACCAAAACACGGTTAATATCCACTTTCGCAAAATTGGGAATCCCATACATCAACCTTTCAGAAGAAGAAATCGACGAGGAAATCGAAATGTATGACAGAATAATCTCAAAATCAAAATGATAGTTGTTGCTGATACTACCCCGATTATTTCACTCCTAAAAATCGGGAGATTGAATGTTCTTCAAAAACTATTCGGCGAAGTTGTTATTCCGTATGGTGTTTATTATGAACTAACCTCAAATGCAGTGCATAAAGAGGAAATACTGGCTATACAAAACGCTGACTTTCTTACAATTGGTAAAAAATTATCAAAAGGAGTTGTTGAATTGTTTAGGAAAAGTACCGGTTTAGACCTTGGCGAAAGCGAGGCGTTGATACTCTCAGAAAATAGCAACGCAGATATTCTATTGATGGATGAGATGAAAGGTCGCAAGATAGCCAAACTAATGAATATGAATGTAATGGGCACAATAGGCATCCTTATTAAATCATATCAAACTGGTCTGATGAACAAAAAAGATATGGAAGAAGCCATACAAATATTAAAGTCTACCGGACGGTTTATTTCCGAAAAAGTGTATGCTAAGATTTATGAGATTATGAAGGATTGAAACAAGATGCAAAGTTGATTTAAATATGAATACTGACTTTTTAAATATAATAAGTGATAAAGACAAACTAAAAAAGGAACTTATTTTTTATAGTCTTTTTCTTATGACCTTTGAGAATTTTGTTTCCTATTGGAATGAAACTTTACGTTTTTTTTATTCACATAGTTTTGCAACAGATGATGAAACAGGGAAGTTTTATGACTTTGCAAAAGTTGAATGGAAAGACGGGAAACGTTATGTGACAATAGATAAAGAACAAGAAAAACAGTTTTCAAACGAAGTCTTGCAAGGGGTAAGAAGAAACGGCAAGAACTATCCGAAATTATCAATGTTTCAATGGATGGTTCGATGTGGGTTAATTGACAATCAAGACTATGATATTTTAGAAAAATGCTATGATAAAAGGAATGAATATGCGCATAGCATTATTGATTGTTTAGAGAGATTTGTAACAAAAGAAGAAAAAGATTTGTTGTTATCTCTTATTGCAGTTAGTAAAAAAGCGAGCAAAAATTGGTTTTACGAAGTGGAATTATCAATAATTCCTAAATCTGATTTAAAACAATATATGGATGAAAAAGGCAATTTCATTCCTCCGGAAGTTGTTACAGGAACAGAGGTTTTGTATTCATTAATTTTGTCAAATTTAAAAGATATTTTTGACGATGACACTACTTAGAACCTGTCCTCACTGCGGCAATGAAGCCGAAAAAAGCACAACAACCTTCACCGTTGACCTTGGAGAAGTGTTGGTTGTTATCCGCAATGTTCCCTGTTATCAGTGCGAGCACTGCGGCGAAACTATGTATGAGCCGAAAGTGTATCAAAAAATTGAAAACATCGTCAATGCTGCAAAAGCGTTGAAACAAGAGGTTTCGATTGTTGATTTCAGGAATGTGGCGTAAAAGGCAACAATCAATTATTAAAGTATTAACAATCTTCTATATTCCAAATCGTGTTTCATAATTTCTTCCAAGCATTGAATATCAACATCTATTTGTTTTAACCGTTTCTCCTTTTCTTTTTCTGTATGGTTATTCTCATATAAGACGTTTAATTTCATTTTCGCCTGAATACATTTCAAACCATTGTGAATGACAGATGCGCTAAAAGGAGAATTGCCTGAACATATTTGCGAAATACTTTGCCCTGCAAGCATTTCGCCCCACTTGCCGTATTCACTAATAATCTGCAAGCATTCTTTTATTCTTTCTTCGTAATTCATAACACTATTTCAATTGTTTTACAAAATCATACCACGCTTTGAATGTCAGTAAATCCTTTGTAGTTGAGCAGCGGTTGATTAATTCGTTAAGATAGTCTGACTTCTGAACTTCGGTGGTGTTATTCTTGGAATAGCGCATATTACGCTCGGCGAGCATCTTTTTCAAATAGTCAAAATGAAATTGCGCCTTGGTCGTGAAATCCTCACTATTAATCGAATCCATCAATTCAGGATTTCGTTCCCCAACATTGTAAAACTCTATGTATTCAAGGAGTTTTTGATTCTGTGGGTTCCTTTTAAACACTTTCCTATTGCCAAGGAACCAACTCTCCATACACACCTGATGTTCAATTACAACTAATTGTGCGTCAATTAATTTCACACGTTTTTCTGCAAGTTTTTGCCTGATTATCTTTTCTTCTTCGCCCTTTTCACACTCTTCCGTGTCGATGCATACCACCAAATAGTCATATTTGTTGCTTGACTGTTTGTTGATATTGTTGATTTCTAAAACTGAATTTGCAATATGGTCGTAAATACTTGGTATTCCGCCTCCTGACAACAAATAATAATTGTTGTCAGTTACCAGCCACGCATCGTTAATCTGAACATAATCAGGCAATAACAATTTCAACCAAGCGGGATAGACCTGAGTTTCCGTTCTGTCACCTTCCACTACAATATACAAATTCATAACAAAAATCCTTTTTTATATGCGTCCGTTTGTACTAACTGAATAAAAGCATCATGTTTGGAATGTGTACCAATATGGAGTTCATAAGGACTTATAACTGATACCTTACTACCATTTCTTGTGACTATTTTCCAATTTTTGAAATCAATATTGTTAATAATATAAGGATGATGACTCGTTATTATAAACTGTATATCATTATCAGGAAATCGTACTAAATCAGCAACAGAATCAATGCAATTGATTCCTAAACTATTCTCAAATTCGTCAATCAATATTACATCACCGTCCTCCGCCATAGAAATCATAATAATTTGCAATAACGTTCTGAACATTCCTGATGAAATATATCCTTGTTTAATCCATTTTGTTACATTTCTCTCTTTAATTTTCAATAAAGGGAATGTGATATCACTGACATGGATAATCTCAAAATCTACCTTTTCAACCAATGGAAAAATTTCTTTAAAACTATCTTCTATTTGATTAAATAATGATATATTATTTTTTTTAAGCAAATAAAGTTTATCAATTAATGATATTTGTGCTTTTCTAATCGTATTAATATCTTTCGCAGTGGAACGGATTATTTCATATTCACGACCGAACGAAATTGTTCTTGTAGAATTATCATCAAGTGTCATTATATCAAGATGATTCCACGCCTGAAAAATAGGCTGTATTAAATCCTCTTCTTTAAGAAGAGATATGATACTTTTTGTAGAATCCAATTTAGGCGTTTCTTCACCTTTAAAAAGAATTATTGTGTCTTTTCTATCTACAATTAATTGTTCATTGACATATATATGTTCAAATATAAAACTAACAGGTTTGGAGTTAGAAAGGAAATCATCACTTTCTTCATTATCAGTCATACAAGAATATTCACCATCCCATTTATATTTTTTGTCTTGGTCTTCAAATTCAATAGTCCATGACCATCCATTCATCGAAGAGCCTTCTGAAATCTTCTGCAAACCCATAATTGTACGTAGGATCTGAGTTTTACCAACACCGGAAGCACCGACCAACAATGTTAGTTTACTGAATTGAATATCGTCTATATACCAACCGGTATTTTTGTTCTTAAATGATAATTTTGTAATTTTCATAACAGTAAATCTGTTTTTTTCATTTTAATATCCATATACAATAATAATTCTGTTGTAACTAATTCAAAAAGAATCATTATTCGTTGCAAATATAATACTTTTTAACAGATTGTCAAAAAAAAACATCCCCCCCGAAGATTTATTCGGATATTATTCACACCCACATCTCCAATTCCTTCATTTGCTCCTCCGTTGTAGCCCAACTTGTAACAAATCGGCAAACTTTCGATTTTTCGTCGAATGGTTCCCAAATGGTAAATTCAACTTTTTGGCTGAGTTGCTCAATCTTATCGTTTGGCAAAACTACAAACTGTTGATTTGTGGGCGAATCGATAAAAAACTTATATCCTTTGTTTTGAAGGGTCTTTTTTAATCGCATTGCCATTGTAATAGCGTGTTTTGCAATGTTGAAATAGAGGTTGTCGGTGAAAAGCGTATCAAACTGAATACCTATTGTGCGACCTTTTGCCGAAAGTGCGCCGTGGCGTTTTATGATATTGAAAAAATGTTTTGGTGCATTGCCACGAGGAAAAACAACCGCCTCGCCACAGAGTGCGCCTACTTTGGTGCCGCCAATGTAAAAAACATCACAATGCTGCGACAACCACGGCAACGTAACTTCCGAACCGTCAATTACTGTCATATTGGTTTGAGTTCCGCCAGTCAAGAAAAATACCGATGCATGGGGACATTCTGTTGCAATTCGAATTTTCTCCCTTGCCGATTCCGACCACTGGTCAAAACCGTATGTAAGACTTTGTAAATCATTGGTTTCCACCAACTTTCTTAAAATCAACGGATGCGCTCCGTTGTTGTAATCTGATTCAAATGATAACATAATTATTGTTTTAATTTTTTATTATTTCACACTCTCACATCGCTTTTCATACACCCTCTTCACATCTTCCCATTTATAATACGGAAACATCTGTGTTTCAACTGGTAATTTTGCTTCTTTGCCATTAAGTAGACATTTAACCAACACTCCGTCGGATGGTTTTCCGCTGCGGTAAAACACTAATTGAATATTGCATGCCATACAGGTTTCAAAATTCTGATAACAGTTTTTTACTTCCGAGGGATTTTCGGGGTCAAGGTCGGCACCGTTGAGACCCATCAAAACGGTGAGCGGACCTATGAACGAATCGTGTCCAAAACGCAGGTCGGCAATGTGGTCGCTTTTGCCGGAGAGTACCGCATCGGTTTTGGTGATAATATCGCGCAAAATGGGAACTGCCTCTGATTGAAGACTAAACACCCACGAATACGAGCCGAGATTTGAACGTTCCCACGTATTAATCAACTCATTATCAGCAATAATGCCATCCATCATACCCTCGTGAGCAATGTTGGGCAGCGAGGTGTAAAGGTGCAAAAGGTTGGATGAAATATGATGGGGATTGGCTTTAAGTCCGTCGGTAGAGGTAAACACTCGCGAAATCACATTTTTGCGCAAATCATCATCGCCGGCTAAATTTTTCATATTTGCCTCGTAACGCGGTTTCAACTTTGTAAATGTGTGTTTTACAGGGTTTTGCTTGTCAGATGGCACCACACCGTCGAGAGTAAAGCGCGACGATTGTTCACGGATTTCAATCTTAGGGTTGCACTGCACAAGTTCTTGACAAAATGCCGACATACTTATTACGCAACGTCCTGTTAATGAAGAAATTGCCAACACATTTCCGCCGTTTTTAAACACCTCGGGGAAATTGTTGTACATAATCCTCGCAATCTTTTGGTGCTGTTCCCAACCAAGTTGCGTAAGTTCGCTCACGCCGGTAGTAAGTTCGTCTTTTATCGACATAAAATTGGTATAAAACTTTTCGCCAAGTGAAGTCAAAAGACCCTTGCTGTGAGCATCTGTAAGCAAGGTGTCGAGTTCGGCATAGAGTTTTTCGTTCCAATAATAACGCGAACCGTGACGCCCGTAGTGACTGATATAGAACGGTTTATAACCCTTAGGCGCTTTGGTTAAGACTGAATTGTCAAAAGGGTAGGGGCAATCGTTGCCGTATGCCTTTTGGGGATTTGCTTTAAGTTGCTCAAATACTGCATCTTGCTGAGCACAAAGCGGTAATGTCATTATCGACAAAACCACAATTAAGAAAATTGTTTTCATATCTATTTAATTTATTGTAATTTAGAAACTTTTTTTCAAATTTGTAACAGCCGCAACCACCTTGTCGCACCAAGCGTCAAACTCAGGGTCGAGCACTTGACATTCGGGATGGCTCATCACATAGTCGATGACGATGCGCGAACCTTCGTAGAATGATGTTGTGGCGCAGAATCCGGGGACGGCGCGTTTGAGTTTGCTGTTGTCGAAAACTACGGTGCAAGCCTTGTCGCCGAGGAGATTTCCGGCAAGGTCGTATTCTTTGGGCGCAACCGCAACTAGGAAATCTGACGAAACGTGCAGCGGATTGAGCGACACGCCAAGGTGCGACGCCACAGTTTCATAAATCTGATTCCACGTCAGAGATTCATCGCTCGTGATTTGGAAAACCTCGCCGATGGCGTGAGGATTGCCAATAAGACCAATGAATCCACGTGCAAAATCTTTATTGTAAGTCATTGTCCACAAACTACTTCCATCGCCGTGAATGATTACCGGTTTGCCCTCCATCATACGTTTCAACACCTGAAAACTTCCCTTCAAGCCGTGGAGACCAAGCGGCACAGATTTTTTGCAATAGGTGTGGCTCGGGCGGACGATGGTAACAGGGAAAACCTCGTAGCGGTATTTGTCCATCAGGAAACGCTCGCAGGCGATTTTGTTGCGCGAATATTCCCAATAAGGGTTCACGAGACTTGTGCCCTCGGTGATGATGTGGTTGCGCACGGGTTTGGCGTATGCCGAGGCGGAACTGATGTAGATGTATTGCTTTGTGATGCCGTTGAAAATACGGAAGTC
>JAGCVU010000043.1 GCA_017962175.1 Bacteroidales bacterium
AGTTTGCCTTTGCCATAGAAAAGAGTGTCTTTAATCACGCCGTCGGCATCGAGAGTGTAGTAAGGATTACCACCTAATGCATTGAATATTACACCTCTTGCGCCAAACGAAACTTCAAGACCAAAGTTTGTTTTGAGTTCTTCGGCAGCCCAGAAAGAGATTTCATCACCATCGCGTAACTCTTTCAGGTCGCGACCGTTAGAGAGTTTAAATTCACCGGTTTTGAGGTTGATGCGGTCGAATTGGAAACCGAGGTTGATTTTTTGATTTTCAGAAATCGACATTGCGATATCTTCGCGCATTGCAGTGTGTTTCAAATATCCGTCGAAACTCTCTTTAATTTTCAAAACTTCCATAGATTCGGTGAAGTCGTAGTTGCTGTAAATCAATGCTGTTTTGGCGCTGATGTTTTGTCCGAAGTTTTGTTTGTAATCAACTGCGGCGGCTGTGTTGCCCCAATGAATTTCGGCAATGTGGTTGTCCATTTCCATATTGTCGCGACCACGGAAAAATGTAAGATTCAAAACTCCGTTTTTAGAAGGTTTAACTGTGATTTTAGAGTTAACATCATAGAAGTTTAACACTTTATCTTTGTATTTTTCAGTGGGTTTGAGGAATAATTCAAAATATGTGCGACGTGCTGCCAAGAAGAAAGATGCTCTGTCGGTTACAATCGGACCGTCGAGTGCAAATTTTGACGAAAGCAAACCGATTGAAAGGTCTAAACCATATTCTTGCATATTTCCTGAACGTGTTTTGATGTCAAACACCGATGAAGAAGCGTCGCCAAACTGAGCGGGAATTGCACCTTTATAGAGCGAAGCATTTGTAAGAGCCTCGTCGTTGAAGGTTGAGAACACGCCCATAAGGTGTCCTGCGTTGTAGATAGGAGCGTTGTCGATGAGGATAAGGTTCTGAGCCGCAGTGCCTCCGCGAACTTGGAAACCGCAAGAACCATCTCCCTCGCTCTTGATTCCGGGCAAAAGTTGGATAGATTTGATCACGTCTCTTTCGCCCATAAGTGCCGGAACCTTAGCCATTTCGCTCATTTGGATGTTTTCAACACCGATAATTACATTGTCGGTGCGTGAGCGTCCGTGTTTTGCAGTTACTTGCACCTCAGAAAGTTCTGTGGTTTCTTCTTCGAGTTTGATATTTACCTTTGTATTTGAAGAAGTAACTTCGTATTCTACAGGAGCAAAACCCAAACAACTAAAATATAAGGTTGCAGGCAATTGTTTTACTTTGATAATGAAATTACCCTCTGAGTCAGAGATAGTTCCATTGGTTGTTCCCTTTTCAGATACTGAAACAAAGGGAACTGGTTTTCCATCGTTTCCAGCAATTACACCTGAAATTTTGTTTGACTGAGCGCACACTGAGAGCGACATCAGTGTAAATACTAATGCTAATAAGTTTTTCATAAGAATTGTGTTATAATATTTGGAGATATTTAGATACTTGTAATATCCAATATAGTTGTTTAAAAAGTGTGTATAATTTCTTTGAGATTTTCATAGGATTTTAGAAGTCAACATCGCTTGCGCCTGAAGCGTGAACATCACGGCTATTGAATATCAGGTGACGGAGATTAACTTCTGAAGAACCTGAAGCGCTAACAATCAAGTTGTCAACCTTTCCGCGAACATCTACATCGCTTGCACCTGATGCACTTATTTCAATTTCTTGAGAATCAATGCGTTCGATATCAACGTCGCTTGCACCTGAAGCGTGAACAATAGTGCGTCCTGCTTTGCAAACCATGTCTAAATCGCTTGCACCGCTGATTTCTGCATTGAGAAGTCCCTTAACTTCAAGATTGCTGATGAGTACATCGCTTGCGCCGCTAACACGGAGTTCAAAATCATCGCTCACAATACGTTGAGGCATAATTACATCGCACGCGCCGCTTGCTCGTAAACCAATCAGGCTTTCTGTGCATACATCCACAATGGTCTTTTTGTTGATGCGTTTATGTCCGGTTTCAACTTTGATGATGAGTTCGCCATCTACAACCTCTGTAACAATGCTTTTGATCGATTGTTCGTTGCTGGTAACTTTTACCGACGGAGTTTGTCCACATACAATGTTTACTGTAACAGGAGCGCTCACGGAAATTCTGTCGAATGATTCCACGGTGCGTTTTTCGGTAATTACTACGTCTGACGAGTCTTTTTCTGTGCAAGCCACGGCCATAGAAGCCATTAACATAATGCTTGCGATTAAAGATAATACTTTCATAATTGGTTTGTTTTTTAATTGTTTATACTAATTTTAATTAATCTACTATTGATATTTTGGCTGCTCCCGAGAAAGTTACTTGTCGGTTGTCGGCCTTGAACTTTTCGGAGCGCACCGAAGTGGCTCCTGCGGCTTCTAATGTTAAAGCCTGCGTGTGTCCTGTGAGCGTTACCTTGCAAGCGCCCGAAGCCTCAATGTCGAGTTTTGCGGTTTCGGCAGATATTGTTGATTTGCTTGCTCCCGACACTTCGAGCGATATAGCGTTGGCGCTGCCTGTAAAAAATAGGTTGCTTGCGCCTGTGCCTTCAAATGAGGCTCGCTGAAGATTGCCGGTGATGTCGAGTTTGCATGCACCGCTCAACTCGGCTGAAAATCTTCCTGACACTTCTAAATCAGCAAAGTTGGTTTTGGATACTCCCGAAGATGTTATCGAGAAGTTTTCTGCCGTTGTTTTTTCGGGAAAGAATACGTTAGCCAATCCCGAGGAAGTGAGGCTCTTAACATCCTCTACCCAAACCTCTACTTTATATGATTCATTCATGTTTTTTAATTTTATCACACCTGTAATTGCTACGTTGAGTTCACCATTGCTTACTGTGGTTTCTACTGTGTGCAGATATTTTGAATCACATGTTACCATTACCTTTTGCTCCTTGCCTGTAATAACTATTAATTCTACAGGACCGGCAACTTTGATTCTGTCGAACTTAGCGACTGTGCGCTCTACTGTTATAAAGTCGCGAGGCTTGCTTGATCTTGAGCCTGCGCCAAAAACTTGAGCGGCGAGAATCATCATTGTTAATATTGTTACTATTTTTCTCATTTCTCTCGATTTTAAAATTTTCGATTTGTTTTTCTGTTGCAAATTAACGGCGGATTTCAACGATGTGCAAATTTTTGCGGTTGCAACGCTGTTTCACGACTGTGGCAATGGTGTAATTGCCGTGTGTCATTCTTGTGTCATTCTTTTAACTTTCTGTAATAAAGTTGCTTAAAAATTTGTTTTTTTTATTTCAATACCTTATCTTTGCATTGTAAAAAAATAAATAAATAGCGTGAGATGTAAATTATACATAACATTTTTAGCCTTTGTTGCAGTCTTGTTTTCATGCTGCCACAAGAAGAGTGATATGTTTTTGAGCCTCGAAACGGCAGATTCGCTTCTTTCAGCCGATTGCGACTCTCTTGCGGCTATGTTTTTTTACCAATTGGATATGCCCGAAGACACCACAGAAGAACTTGCATATTATAATTATGTGGCGTCGCGTATCAACTGTAGAAACTACGAATATCAAGATCCTGAGGTACTTGACCTCCCGATTGCATATTTTAAGCAGACCGGCGACAACAAACGGCTCGCATATTCTTACTGTTACAAGAGTATTTTTCTTGTGAATTATTCTTACGACCTATCTTCGGCAATGATTTACAACAAGATGGCTGAAGAAATTGCAAATAATCTCGACGACGATATTCTCAAATACAACATTTATTCTAACGGCTACACCATAGCCGCAGGATGTTTCGACACTCAAGAGTGTCTCTCGTACGCTATGCAGGCATACCACACAGGCGAAAAAATGCACGAAAAGAGCCGACTTGCCTATCCCGCCAACTATATCACTATGTGCTACAACGATATGAATATGTCGGACAGCGTGCAAAAATATATGTCGGTGTGTCTCAACTTGATAGACTGTTATAATATGGGTGCAAAGGCGTCGGTGTACGCATCGTTTGGCGACGCTATGTTTAATAAGGACAATTTTTCGATTGCCGAACAGTATTATTTAGAGTCGGTTGGCATCATCGAAAACGCCGACGCATTCAAAGGACTTACAAAAATTTACCTCAGCCGTGGCAACCTTGCCAAAGCCAAGGAGTGCTACGCCAAGGCTCTGCGCCCCGACGCATACGAATCAAACATCGACATAATGTCGGTATATGCCGGATATTTAGAGCGTTCGGGCGATTTGGCGTCGGCATCGTCGGTCTATCGGAGGGTTTCGGTAGAGAAAGATTCGCTTTACCGTGTAAAAGAGCGCAATATGCTCACGCAGATGGACAACCTCAACCGCATTTTTGCCGAACAGAAATCTGATTCGGAACTTTTGAAAAGCGACATCAACCGTCTGAAAATATGGTTGATAGTGTGCGCTGTGCTTACTGCTGCGCTTGCGGTGATGTTGCTGATACGCCGCGCCAAGGTTAAGCGCGAATCGGTGTCGTTGGGTGCGCAACTATATGAGCGTCTGCTACAAAACGAAAATATCTCGCAGTGGTCGAAAGACGAGCGCGAGATAGTTTCATCGTATTATTTTGCCGAGAATCCCGCCTTTGGCACCGAAGTTACCAACGGCTACCAAAAACTCTCAGTCAACGCCAACATCTTCTTGATACTCCACCACTTAGGCAAAAGCAAAACCGAGGTGATGGACATTATGGGCTTCTCCGACCAAGCATACAGGTCGCTGAAATCAAGGATTGAGAAGATGCGGAAAGGGTAGGGGCTACATCCTCTCTTTTTCATCGTTGCCTGCGCCAGTGCCTTTGTATTTGCTTTTGGCGGGGTTGAAACGGTATTGAAACTGAATGTAAAATTCCTTGGTGTCGTAGGTGTCATTAATCTCCATATACCCTTGCGACGACAATACTTTGATATCGCGGCAATGGCTTTGGGTGAAGTCTGCAACTCCCGCTTCAACATTAAACGAACCTCCAAAAAACGATTTGGAAACATACATATCAATCACATAATAGTTTGACTGATAGTAGTTATCCTCGCGGTGACCTTTGCTCACAAAGTTGAAATCCAAGTCGAAACACCAACCTTTGCCAAATTCAAAATAATTGTCGATCTCGGCAGTGAATGTAGGCTTGTTTAAATGATGTGTAATGCCCTGTATTTCAATATCAAACTTCTGTTTTGTAAGCGAAAGGTCGATTTGCGGAGTGTAACAGCCGAATTCAGGCGAGGCAGAGAGGTTCAACTTTAATCCTTGCACATTTTTTTCATAGTTCTTTGGACGGTTGATAAGCACCTCAGGTTTGTTGTTATCCACTACACCCCAATACATTATAAGGTTTTTAACATTGCGGTACGAGGCGTTAAGTTGCAGGCATTTCCACGAAAGAATGTATGCAAACTCGCTGATTTCGCGAGGTTGAAGGGCAGAGTTGCCCGCCTCTATGAAGTAACGGTTGCCATACATAAACGAGTTTCGCATCATAAAATACGACGGTCGTTTGGTTTTTTGAGCATACGAAAGGTCCATCTCAAAATTTCCCGGCGAAAAACTCAGCGATGCCGACGGGAAAAAGTTGTCGTATTTTCTTGATGTTTCGTTGTCTAAAACTCCGCCGTTAAAATACTTAAAATCAACATTTTCGTAACGGAGTCCCGCTTTTGCGCTCCATTTGTCGGCAATTTTGCGACTGTACTGAACAAATGCCGCCGTGGTAACTTGTTTGCTGCGGCTTTCAACTGTGGGCACATACTCTTCGGCAAGGCTTTTAAAATTGTCGCTATAATCAGAAACTATGTTTTCGCCTCCAAACGAGAGTTTTCCTCCAAAAATATTGTCGGACAAGACAAGTTTTTCTGCAATCATTTTGCTGTCTATCAGGTCGGTAGAACCTATTGTGCGGTTGTCTTGAAGGTCAGCCTTTTCATAGTTGTTTGATTTTTTGTCAACAGAATGGGCGTACAAGTCGGCGTTGAAATCTACCGACATTCCGCCAATCTTGCCGTTGTAATAGGCATTGACGGTCTGCATCGCTGCCTTGTCGAGGTGAGTGTCGTGTTTTTCAGATATTTGGTCGATAGCCGAACCATCTTTAAACGCTGTTAAATCGCCATTGCCTTCGTCCTTGTCTTTATAATCGCTGCCTATTTTAAACTTGAAACCCGCAAAATTGTTCTGGTCAAATTGATAGTTCATTCCGCCTGTAAAAATATATGTTCCGCTGTTGTATTCCACCCGCTCGCGCTGAGTGTATTCCCATATAGCGTTTGAATTGAGATAGTTATGCACATTCGACTGCAAAAAATTATGGCTGTCGCAATGCGTTGCGCCGGCAAATATGTCAAGATTTTGTTTGCGGATGTTGATGTTTGCCCTGTTTAAAAAATCGGCGTTTTCATAGTACGACATCACGCTTGTGTATTCAAAACTGAGTCCGTTGTCCAAGGGTTTCAGAGTATAGATTTTGATAACAGCCTGCACCTCGGCATCGTATTCCGCGCCCGGGTTGTTGATTACCTCGATGGTCTTTACGTTTTTGGGATCAAGTTGTTTCAACTCGCTGTCGTCGCGCACTTTAACGTTGTTGATGTAGATTTCGGGCGTACCTTTGCCAAAAACTTCGATACCATCTTTGGTGGATGTTACACCGGGAAGTTTTGTGAGCATTTGTGTTGCCGTTAATGAGTTAGACAACAGCGTGTTTTGCACGTCGGTAACCATTGCGCCGTCTTTGATTCTTGTCTTGGGCAAGTCGGCAGAGATAGTAACCTCGCCGAGTTGGATATTCGACTCGCGTAGGATAATTTTTGATAGATTGTCGCTGATATTCAATGTTTTAGTTCCGTAACCTATACACGAAATGCTCACGATTGAAGCCTTGGGGTCGCTGTTGAGCGAAAAATGTCCGTTTTCGTCGGTAATAGTGCCGTTAACAAACACAGAATCAGGCGTTAGTAAAACCACGTTGGCAAAAATAACGGGCGAATTGTTTTCAGAGAAAACGCCGCCCATTATGGTTTGGGCAAAAATGTCTGCGCTAAAAAGCGTCGATGCTATAATAATAAGTGTTAATGCAATGTTTTTCATTTGGTTATGCGTTTTAGAATTTTTGAGGCAAAGATATGGAGGCATCTTTTATGCTGCAATGGGTGTTGCATTTGACTGTTTTGTAACTAACATTATTTTAGCGTGTTGCATCGTTGCAGCGGAGAAAAGTGCAACGCTAGTGCGGTATGCTGATAATAATAATTACCTTTGCCTTCGTAAAAATGTAACGATGAGAACAACCATTATAATAGTGATAATGCTCCTTTTGGCGGCGTGCGGCAAACAGCAACAACCCAATCAAGACCTTGCTGCGGCGTACCAAATGCTTACCTCTGGCGAATTGAACGCGGCTAAAAATCTTGCCG
>JAGCVU010000044.1 GCA_017962175.1 Bacteroidales bacterium
ATTCCGTCGCGCTCAATCAGCGTTAAGTTGACCGATGCCGAACTCAATGCCCGTCCGCTGCAACCGCTCAAGCGTAACCGCGTGATACCCAAATCGTTGAAGGCATACGCGTCGATGGTAAGTTCGGCCGACAAAGGCGCGGTGCGTATTATTCCGGAATGATGGTTTTCGCACAGTCCCGATAGCTATCGGGAACACAGATTTAACGGATTTGCACAGATTTTCGATAAATGATTTTGATGTAGGGACGCGGCATTGCCACGTCCGTTGAATTGAGAAACAAAAAGTTATGGAATACGATTATCGTAAATTGAATTACGGCGAACTGAAGCAAATGCAATTAGGGTTGACACCCGAAAATGTTTGCTCACGTGTATTTGATTATTTTGGTTTCCCCAATGCACGAGGATTGTGTGACGAGGATTCTTCGCACATTGCGGATAGCATTAAAAATGCGGAATCTGTGCTTTTGATTGAGGGTGAAACGTCTGTTAAAAACCGTATTCAAGAAGTTTCAGAATTAATCAAGGGTGAATTATCGCAATATTTATCGGCTGCCGATAATGTTTATTTATTGTTTGTTAGCCCCCCAAAAAAGCGTTTAACACTCAAAGAAGAAAAAGCCATTCAAGATTTAAATGATGACCATTTCTGGTGTTGTCTCAATTACGAAAACTACAAGTTAAAAGATGAAACACGATTGCATATCATAGCAATAAATGAAAAAGAGGGTGTTCACGATGAAGCCGAAGAAATGGATGTCTTTCTTGATGAGATGAACGAAGTAAATCTTGGCGAATACAACGATGTTTTGAGAAAACAGGCCGATGATTATGCTAAATCTTCTATTGTCGACCCCGATAATCATTCTGATGCGGTTGCTGAAGCGATTGTAGATTTCTTAAGAGGAGCTGAAGTAGCCATTGAACTTTCGACAAACAATACAGAATCTTTATCTTTTGACGGAAAATTTGACAAAACTGAATCCACCATTCTTAAGGATTTAGTAATTAATGACCTTGGACAATATGAAAAGGCTTTGATTAACGAAGCGTTATCTTTCGCAGAATCAACAATATACCCTTATAATGACATAGTTTCAATGTATGTAACTGTGCAGAGTTTTTTGGATGGCGCGTCAGCGGCTCTTAAACTTATTGAGGGAGAAAAATCAGAAAAGTAATAGGTTCAATGATGGAGTTGTCGAATGACATATTGATTAAGTTGGCTTCGGAAATCGCAAGCATTGAAAATGAAGAAAGAGCAAAGCTTCCTTATAATGCGAATATTATAGAAGACATTAAAATTAAAGAAAACGCTCATTCGAGAATTTTAACAACATTTTTGAATTATGCGGGGCACGACCATAGCTTTCCTGTTTATCAAATATTCATTGATTTGCTAAAAAAGAAATGTTGTTCAATTAAAGATATAACTATACATAATCCAAATATAACGGCAGAAAAAGAGAGAATAGACATTTTAATAGACGAGAGCCACGAGAGTCCTTCATATTCAATAATAATTGAGAATAAAGTATGTTGGGCTGATGACCAATTTGAACAAATTGAACGATACATTAAAAAAGTTCAAGGTCATAATGTGCCGAATGAAAGTATTTTTGTCATTTATCTCACAAAATATGGCAACAAAAAAGTGTCTGACAAAAGCTTGACCCCAAAGGCTAAAGATATTCTTGATTATGATGATAAAAAATTGTGTCGCTTCATTGAATTAAATTACAAAGATGATTTACTGCCAATGTTTATATCGTCAGCAAATCAAATAGACAGAGATAAAGAACCATTACTACATTCTTCTTTAATTCAATACGTAGACTATTGGAAGGGAAAGTTTTCGATGCGCAATGGTGAGAAAAAAATAGCACAAAAAATTGCTAAATATATGGCAGACAAATTAAATGTTAACAGTATTCAGGACTGTTTGAAAATTGCGGATAATTTGGAATCACTTCAAAATGCACTTGATGAAAAACGAAACGAGTTAATGAAGCAAGTGTTAAATGAAAAGGTTGTTGAACCTTTAAAGAAATGTTTAGGAGATGGCTATCAGTTTGAGTTATCAGAATTCTTTAATATAACACCAACCACTTGGAAACGCGCCTATATTTGCTTATTTAAAGATGACAACAGAGACCTTTTTATTGGAGTTTATGGAAGTGCATTTACCCGTACTACAACCTATGCTCTTCAAAGCGCAGGATATGAAGAAGATATAGTGGACAAAAATGAAAAGGGATATTTCAAGAGCGTTAGTGATGCCAATTTGGGTACGCCTGAATTTTGGAACCTTGTCGATAATGGAAAGTTTTTGAAAGAATTAAAAAAATTTATCAAAGACATAATCTCATTGCTTGACGGAAAAAGACTATAAATATTTAAAGAACATATATTTAAACAATGAAAGAAACAATAACAGGAGCCGAGGCGCTGATGCGCTCGCTTGAAAACGAAGGGGTTGACGTGATGTTCGGTTATCCGGGCGGCGCCATAATGCCAACTTTCGATGCACTCTACGACCACCGTAAAACGCTGAATCACATATTGGTACGCCACGAGCAAGCCGCCGCGCACGCCGCACAGGGTTATGCGCGAGTAAGCGGAAAAGTTGGTGTCTGCCTTGTAACA
>JAGCVU010000045.1 GCA_017962175.1 Bacteroidales bacterium
CAATACCGACGATGATGATGAGGAAAACACCGATAATGGTAGAGACGCGATTAATCGCGTCTCCACCGACCCCGAATACAACGGCAACAGCCTGATAAACAACTTTTTTGAAAACTACCATAAAAAAATCTGATACTACAATGAAAACATTAGTAAAAATTGCCGCGATACTTATGATAGCATACGCCGCAGTAAACGCACAGAGTTGCTCTTCATCGTCGAAGACAACCACCACCAAGCCCACAACCACCAAAACCACCACATCGACGAAATCTGCCGAATACAAAAAATACAGCGAAAAACTTCACACGCAATTCAAAGGCACCGAGGATTTGGCTCTTTTAAAAGAGGTTTCGGAGTGGATAGGCACACCCTACAAATACGCCTCCAACCAAAAAGGAGTAGGCACCGATTGCAGCGGATTTGTTACACAGGTTTACAAAACAGTATACGGCATTCAACTAAACCGCTCGTCGTACGACATTATCAAAAACGTTGACGTAGTAAGCCGCAACAATATCAAATGCGGTGATATTCTGTTCTTTGCCGACGATAAAGGCAAGATATACCACGTGGGCATCTACCTCGGACAAGACAATTTTGCGCACGCCGCTACATCGAAAAACATCGGTGTAAAGGTAGACAACCTCAATTCTACCTACTACAAAGACCATTTTTACAAAGCCGGACATGTAAAAGGCATGAAATAACGCTCTAACAATCAGCACAAACAAACGGCTAAGAAAAAAAAATCACAAAAAATCAAAAAAAAGCGTTCAAAAAATTTGTACGTTACACAAATAGGTGTACCTTTGCACCGCAAAACAAAGGAATTAGGTTCGGTAGTTCAGTTGGTTAGAATACATGCCTGTCACGCATGGGGTCGCGAGTTCGAGTCTCGTCCGGACCGCCAACAAATTTAAAAGGTTATTTGATTATTTTTTGGTTCGGTAGTTCAGTTGGTTAGAATACATGCCTGTCACGCATGGGGTCGCGAGTTCGAGTCTCGTCCGGACCGCCAACAATTCTTCATTCTCCGCATTCCATACAGTTTTTATAAGTTGACCGGTTGAAAATCCCTTTCGACCGGTCTTTTTTTTGCCCTTACATTACCGTAAGGGTTATCTGTATTTTGGTTTTCAACGGATTGGATTTTGAGTTAATTGCAAAATAATTATTACCTTTGCCGCCAAAAATAGTAAACAAAATGGCAGGAAAGAGAAGTTCGTTTAGCGGAACAATAGGATTTGTGCTTGCAGCGGCAGGCAGCGCGGTGGGATTGGGAAACATCTGGCGTTTTCCGTACCTTGCAGCCAAAGACGGCGGAGGCTTGTTTCTACTTGTATACCTTATACTTGCGGTAACATTCGGTTTCACGCTGCTCACCACCGAACTCGCCATCGGACGAAAAACCCGCCGCAGTTCGCTCAGCGCATACCGCCGGCTTAATCCTAGGTTCAAAAACCTCGGCATCCTCGCCCTGATTATCCCGATGGTGATTCTACCCTATTACAGCGCAGTGGGCGGATGGGTGATGAAATACACCGTGGCATACCTCACAGGCAACGGCGCAGAAACCGCCACCGACGGATATTTCAACAATTTCATCTCGTCAGAAACCGAACCCTTGATCTACACCATACTCTTTATGGCGGCAACAGCCTACGTGGTGTACCGAGGCGTCAACAAGGGCATCGAATCGTCGTCAAAAATACTTATGCCGATACTTCTGCTTATGATTGTGGGCATTGCCATTTTCAGTATGACATTCGAATACACCTCCGACGACGGCGTAACACGCTCTGGATTAGACGGATTAAAGGTGTTTGTGATTCCGGATTTCACCGACCTGACGCTCGACAAACTCTCGATAACCATAATGGACGCAATCGGACAGTTGTTTTTTAGTTTGAGCGTTGCCACTGGCATTATGATAACCTACGGCTCGTATGTAAAATCAGAAGACAACCTTATCAAGAGCATCAACAAGATAGAGATTTTCGATACACTTGTAGCATTTCTTGCCGGTATGATGATTATCCCCGTGGTGTTTGTGTTTATGGGTCAAGAAGGTATGAACCATTCGGGACCCGGACTTATGTTTATCTGCCTTCCCAAGATTTTCTCATCAATGGGTACAGTTGGCACAGTGCTCGGTGCGGTATTTTTCACAATGGTGCTGTTTGCTGCACTCACAAGTGCAATTTCAATGATGGAGGGCATTGTGGCAAGTTTTATCGACAAATTTGGATACAGCCGCCGCAAATCCACTGCCATTGAGTTTGTGATATGCGCAGTGGTGGGCGTTCTGGTATGCTTAGGCTACAACATCCTCTATTTTGAACTTCCGCTGCCCAACGGCGTAACGGCGCAGATTCTCGACCTTCTTGACTACATCAGCAACAATATGCTTATGCCTCTGCTTGCGCTCCTCACCTGCGTGCTTGTAGGATGGATCACCAAGCCCAAGAAGATTATCGACGAAATCACCCTCAACGGCGAACCCTTCACCCGCAAAGGCCTCTATGTGGTAATGGTAAAATACATCGCCCCGATACTGCTTATGCTGCTGCTGTTTAAGTCGGTGGGAGTGTTTTAGGGGAAGAAAAGAATGTGCTGACAATTCAACACTTAAACGCAAACATTTGCCCTGACTCTTGGTTGCACTTTAATTATATCTTCTCCCAATACAGTTGAAATCTTGCATATAGTGGCCATTGTCATATTGTGAGTACCTGACAGCCAACGGCTTACTTCGGTTTCTGTTTTTCCCATAAGTCGTGCGAAGTCTTTTTGCGACAATCCTTTTTCTTGAAGAATGTCGTATATACGGTTAGCAATTGCAACCGACATTTCCATCCGCATTTTCATTTCGGGTGGTATAGATTGACGGATTTCGTCGATAATCGGATTGGTTTTCATAGCGGTATGGTTTAATCGTTGATAGTAAAGGTTAGTGTGCCCAAAAGTTGTGAGCCTCTTATAGTTATAACCCTTTGTTTTTCCATTTGTTTCATTTGGATGTCTATTTTTTGAAGGGTTTGAACGCATTTGTTAAGATGAGCGTCTTGTTGGTAAGTTGCGGTGTTCTTTAAGCCGCCGTTGCCGAGAATCAGAATTTTGGCTTTGATATTGAGCAAATAAAGACGTAACGAAGTTGTTTCAAGGTGTGATGGCAATGCCATAACACGGTCTCGTCGAGTGCCCTCGTAACGGAAATGACGGTCTTCCGCTCCATCCCGTTTTATGATATCGAGACGGTAAACCAATTGTCTCACATCGTCGGGGTATTTGTCCTTGTATTCCAACAAGAATTTTTCAAACTCGGTATACTTTTCCCCTTCAAAATGCGGAGAGTAAAGGCTTACCTTTTCGCCATCCTCCAAAAGTTCCAAAAACAAGTCTCTTTCCATTTGCGTTCAGTTATTAATTCGGACAAAAATAAACATAAAAGTTTATTGTTGCAAGAGAAAGGATGTTTTTTTGCATATTTGAAGAGATAAAAGGTGGTAAGATACCACCTTTTATTGAGAGTTAGAATGATGATATTACATCAGTCCATAACGTTTTCATTTTTTCAATGCGGTTTTCGGTGTCGATTCCATTTCCGTTTTGGTTGATTACAAACTCTTTGAGCACTTTGTCTTCATTCTCATCGTATAAAACTACTTGATATGAAGATTGTGTTTCTTTCAGACATTTTTCTTCATCGATATTGATGTATTTGCCTAAATGTTCGCGCCATAAATTATCGTTGAGGGCTTTTAAAAACGGATTATATGAATTTTGCGATGGTTTTTGCTTTTGATGGATTGTTGTGAAAACGTATGGAGAACGCGCAAAATTATCCCACCAATATTTTCCGTATCGTCCTGTTCTAAAATCTTGGTATTTAACGTAATAGTAAGTCCACGGATAATCATTTTTGCTTTCACAATCCGCTAAATAATCGTCAATTATTGATTTTAATATATAGTTTGAAAAAGAGGTTGTTCGCATCAATAATTCGCTTAGAATTTTCTGTGTATTGCTGAAATACAGGTAATTCTCGCTTTTATGAAAAAGCGTTTTCCAAGCAAATCCGTCGCTCATAGACGAACCTAACTGAAAACGCCAACCATTTCGTTCTTTCTGTTTGTAGTCGCCGATGGCAAACATTGCACAGTCAACCAAATCCCAATCGCATTTAAACAACGACACAAACCTATCAAAATGTTCGGGATAGTTTAGCCCGACGATTGCTATTTGACCATAGAGAAGTTCGTGGTCTTCTAAGACGAAAAGACTTTCAGCCTTGTCGGGATTGTTTTTTGTAAATTCCCATTTGGCTTTTTCTTCGTCTAATTGTGACGGATTGAAATTAATACCAATCTCTGTGCTATCAGCCACTTGTCCGTGGATAATAATGCTGTCAACCTGTCGCAAAATGGCGGGCAAACGGTTGCCGCCTTGACGGTCTTCGCTGTCGCTTATTTGGTCGGAAGAGTTCAGAATCAGATTGTTGATTATGCGAAGCCGTCTGCGGAATTCATCTTCTGACACAGTTGACAAATTTAGTCTGTAAACTACAAAAGTGTAGAGTAGAATGATTTGGTTTAGAGTAAATTTACGCCTGTTTTTACCAACAATATCTGCATAGTTTTTTAGGCAGTCTTCAAATAGATTGATATTATAATTTGTCTTGATTTTTCCCGAAGAATGTTCTTTGGCGGAGAATGATTCAAAGAATTGTTGTATAGGAATACTTTTTTTGTTGTTGTCAAGCCAACAGTCGAAATATCTTTCCACAACCAATGCGTTTTCGATAATCTGATTTTTTGATTGGATTTTTTGTTCCTCGTCTTCGCCTTGGATGGTGAAAAAATCTTTGATCAAATCAAACTCATCGCTTGTTTTTGGACTGCCTCCTTTTTGGTAGCAAATGATGTTGCATATAAAGATGAAGTATCGCAGAAATTCATCGTCGGTGGTATTGTCTCTATCGTCGCCTGTGCCGCTGTTTCGGTATTGCCACAATAAGTCAGTCCATTCTCTATCGATTTTAGATGAAATGCGGTTTGCAATGTTCTCGTCTGCCAATTTCAATTGTTTTTCAAATTCGGCCTTGAAATGCTCAAATTGGGTCAATGGTTTGCCACGAGAATTCATTTTGATATATAGTTCGTCGGTTAACCCCATATCTTCAATGGGCAGGAAATAGAATGATATTTTTTCGAGCCTTGCGAAAAGGGAGTCCACATTTGCGAATTTTTCTTGAATAGCGTCAAGCATTACGAGCATCGAAGCGATTGTCGCATCGTGTTGCCATTCGAGAGGGAACCAATTCTTATCTTTAATCTGTTCAGATAACTTTTCATTGCTTTCTAAGACAAAAATCTTGGATGTGATAGCCTCGCAAAATTTTCTTGCCGAAGGACGTGTCTCGTAACCAAAATTTTTCAAAAAAGAGCATTCGTCATTCGGGACGTTTTCTTTTTTTGATGCGTACCAATAAAGCAAAAATAAAGTAGTAAGCCTTTGTTGTCCGTCGAGAGGTGTAAGAATTCCGTCTTTTATGTCGCCATAAACGAAGTCGAGAGTGACGGGATTGTTGCAGATAGCGTCAAAAAGAGCATCTAAGAAATTATCTCTTTTGCGACGGTTTTTCTCATCGGTGCGACCATAAGCAAAATCTCGTTGTATTTTTGGAATTACTATCTTTTTGATTTCTACCTTGTTGCCTTCCTTGTCGGTGTAAGGTGAAAATATTGTCTTGAATGTCTTTGTTTCCATATTCGTTTATTCGTTTTCGTGGTTTTGGTCTGATATGTAGTTTTTTAGCACCTGTTTCATTTCTTTGGCATAAGCGTCTCGGTCATTTTTGCTCCAAAAATGCAAGTTAGTATCCTGTGCCGAATAGTATTTGAGAAAAGCCATTTTTGTACAGAACGGAATATACTCGCCGTTTTTGTCTTTTTCCAAAATAAGGTTGCGTTTGGCGTCGAAAGTGTAGTTGCTAACGGCCGAGTTTTGCCCCGAAGAAAGCAAAGCCATATTGGGCAACAGATGTATATATTCGGTGTCACTATCTTTTGGCGAAAGTATGTTGACGATTTTTTCTTGTAACGGCTCAAACTGTTCTTTTACTTTTGCCGTTTTAGGATTGTCTTCGATTGATTTTATTAAAGTGTGTATTTCTGCAATCAATCCGTCCTTGTCGCCGATAGTTTGCAGCGATTTGATATGCGCTTTTAACCATTCTTTGATTTTTTCGTTGGTTTGCAATCCTTGCGAATGTTGGGCGTGGATATGTTCGAGACTCCAATTTTCTTTTTTGTGACGACCGAATGGAAATCTTCGTTTGCCGTCGTCAATTTGTCTGACAGATTCAATATTGAAAAGCAAAAGAAGTTTTTTGATGTCGGCGTAGTCGTGCTCGTAATCCATCTCTGTCCAAGATTTCTTGAAATTTATGCTTTCTTTTAAGCATTGGTTCAAATAATAACGGAAATCAGTCTTGGATTTGTCAGCGTAGTCGTTCAATATATCAACAAGAGATTTTGACTCGCTTGCTATCAGGTATCCTATTTTGTGGTAGAACTCGTGGTCGGAAAACCATTCTTTGAGTGTGAGAAAATTGTGCTGTATCTCGTCCCAAATATCTTCTAACCTTTTTCCGTTTCTGTATTCCGTGTCAAAATAGAAAAATGTTCTGTATGTTTCTTTGTCGTTAGGATGCTTATGCGAAATCAGGTCTAATACCAAATCAATTCTTGTAGGATAACTATCCGCATCTGAATTTGTTAGAAATCCCCAAAACTCATCGTCGTGCAACTCTTTCTCCATATTGTCCCATTCAAGCGAGAGTTCTTCCTGTCGAATTGCATTTTCGTTTTCGGCTTTTAAAAAAAGGGCTTTAACAAGTTCCGAACTCGTGAGCGGAATTTTGCCGATGTTCAATCGTGTAAACAGGTCGATACTATTGTCTGAATCAGGCACTTCGTACCAAATTACTTTTACACACTCGTCGAAATACTTGTTGATGTTTGTCAGAGTAGATTGAAGTTTATCTTTTGTTTGAAACCATTTTTCGATGGTTTGATAAGCGTTATAAATAAAGAAGAAATCAATGTTGTCTTCCTTGGTGGTTTCGTTTGGATTGTTAAGAAATTCGACAGATTCGCTGCGAGTTTCGTACGATAAGGAAAACCTCGGCTCACTCATAAATCCGTTGCTTACCTTGTGCATATAAACATAAATCAAGTAGAGTGTCGTAAGCCTTTGTTGACCATCAATTAGTTCAAATTTATCTCCAAGATTTCGTACTACAATGGGTTGAAGGCAATAATTGTCTGTTGCAGATTTTCCACTTTTCCTACCATATTCGTCGATATCGTTCAGGCGGGTCTCCACTTCGGATATGCCCCAACGATAACCGCGTTGATAGTCAGGAATAAAAAAATGCCCCTGTATGTCGCCCACTAATCTTGTATCCAAGTTGATTTCTGCCATATCTGTTTTTTTTGATTAAGATCTTAACATAAGCAAATGTACATAAAAAAAACGACTTTGCATATATTTTTTTGTGATAATTATAAAAGTAAAACCACCGAAACAAAAAGATTCGGTGGTTTTATTGTTAGTTTTCACTGTAATCTTTTACAACGAAATTAGCGTCAACATCATATTCTGTATTATTGGCTTTTGGAAAAGAAACTTCAATTATGGAATTTTTAGTAATGGTTAATTCCTTGTATGAGCGCAAATACACGCCATTGGAGAGGGAAACAAATAGAACATATCTGCCCGGCGATGGTGTGCCATAAGTCGTGGACAAGTCTCGCCAATAGAAAATGAGTTCAGAATATCCTTTCTTTTGGTTAACCATCAATTGTCCGGATGTGCTTTTGCCAAACTCTGAAACAGGATACATAACCAAGTTTCTGTTGTACCCAATCCAAGGACTATACATATCGCCCAATGTGGAAGGTTTCATATTGTCAATGTTGTCCACATTGTTCTCTACATAAAACAAATACGCTTGTCCATTGGGTGCTGTGATATCTTCACTAAACACACGGATTTGAACGAATTCAAGTTCCTCGTCTTCCTTTTCATCGTCCTTGCTGCACGATGTGCAGATTGCTGTTACAAATAATAAATTCAACAGCATAAAGATACATTTTTTTTTCATTTTATTTTTTTTTAAGTTTCCTTTTGCGACCCTGAAAGGATTAAACATCTACAAAACAAAAGCGCAGACCGCATATACTAATTGTATCCGTAGAATGGAGGTCCTGAGATTACCTTTAAGCAAGAGATACAATTATAACGGTCTACGCCTATACGATAGGCGAAACCGTTATGCATCTTCCTGCTTAAATTTAGATTTCTCAGGTCTCCATTCTACAAGAACCGCATAACGCTTTCGTAAATAACTTTACTATGTCGGAGGTCGGGTAAGTAGCGCCGACATTCCATTGCAAATATACGGATTTTTCAGAAAGGGTGTTTGCGGATTTGGAGAAAAAAATGATTACCTTAGCGAAAAAAGGCAATTCGTCAATTTGGATTGTGAAAAAGAAATACAAAAGGGAATAGTAATACTTATTAAATCTCCCTCACGGCAATACTCACAAACCCTTCATACTCAGACAGGTTTCGGCTTTTGAGAATCTGTTTGCGGAGGCGGTGCGGAAGGGCGGGGAGAAAATATTCCCAAAATGTCTTCATCTTGTCTAAGACTTGCGATTGTCCACCTTCGGAATATTGTAAGTAGGTGGTTAACAGTGTGGTGTGAAAATTTAGGAACTTTTCGCGGCGGAGCGATGAGGCGATTTCTACGTTGAGGTATTCCAAAGCAAGAAAGGGATTGGATATCAGACCTCTGCCTATCATTACGGCGTGAAGTGTGGGATATGTTTTTAGGAGATAGTCAATTCGTTGAGTATCAAGAATATCGCCATTATAAACTATATTATGCTTTAACACAGAAGAGAGGGCTGCGAAGGCTTCTTCGTTGATTTCGCCCGAATAGTTCTGCTTGGCTGTGCGGGGGTGGATGGTGATATGCTCAAAAGGGAAACCGTTTAAAATGTCAGCCAAGGCAAGGGATTCGTCGGGCGAGGTCATTCCCAAGCGCATTTTTAAGGAGAATTTGGTATCAGAATATTTTGACAGACAGCGGATTACACTCTCAACCTTGTCGGGATGCGGCAAAATGCCCGCGCCTTTGAACTTACGGTTGAGCATTGGATACGGACAGCCGAAATTCAAGTCTATATTATTGAAACCCAAATCTTTAAGCGTAGTGATAAGCAGATCTGCCTCGTCGGTATCGGAAACCATTATCTGCGGCACAAGGTTTTCGATATTGCCCAACTGACGGGCAATGTCAATGTCGCGGAGTTCGCGGCGGCGTATTTCGCCGTCTTCCACACGCAAAAACGGCGTGAAATACATATTCACACCGCCAAAATGCTTTTGAAACGCATAACGAAACACTGCGTCGGTAAAACCTTGCAACGGAGCCAAGTAGATAGGAATTTTCACCGTCGGCATTTTTACCTTAACAAAAATCTGTTAGTTAAACAGCGAATCTACAAACTGCTCTTTGTCAAACAGTTGCAGGTCGGTAACCTTCTCTCCCACTCCGATATACTTAACGGGAATCTTGAATTGGTCGCTGATGCCGAGCACTACGCCGCCTTTGGCTGTGCCGTCTAACTTGGTGAGGGCTATTGCCGAAACCTCGGTGGCAAGGGTGAACTGTTTGGCTTGCTCAAATGCGTTCTGACCTGTGCTGCCGTCTAATACCAAAAGCACCTCGTGAGGAGCGTCGGGTATAACCTTGGTCATAACTCGCTTAATTTTAGAGAGTTCGTTCATAAGGTTGACCTTGTTGTGCAAACGTCCTGCGGTGTCGATAAGCACCACGTCGGCTTTGTTTGCCACGGCTGAGTTTAATGTATCGAACGCCACCGACGCGGGGTCGGCGCCCATATTCTGCTTGATGATTGGCACGTCGGCACGCTGCGCCCAAACTTCCAACTGCTCAACGGCAGCGGCGCGGAATGTGTCGGCGGCACCGAGACACACTTTTTTGCCGGCGTTTTTAAATTGGTTGGCGAGTTTGCCAATTGTTGTGGTCTTGCCTGCGCCGTTAACTCCCACAACCATAATCACATACGGAAGTCCGTCTTTTGTCGTTATGCTGTCGGAGAAATTGTTGGCGGTGTTCTCGTTGAGGAGCGAGATTATTACTTCTTTGAGAATTTTGTTGAGTTCCGACGTGCCCACATACTTGTCTTTGGCCACGCGCTCTTCAAGCCTCTTGATGATTTTCAAGGTGGTGTCCACGCCTACGTCGGATGTGATAAGCGCGTCTTCGAGGTTGTCGAGCACTTCGTCGTCAACTTTCGACTTGCCTACGATGGCGCGTTGAATTTTTTTGAACACGCTTTCCTTGGTTTTAGCCAATCCGGTGTCCAAACTCTCTTTCTTCTCTTTTGAAAATAATCCGAATAGTCCCATATTCGTTTAGTTAATACGTTAATTTACAAATATTTGGAAAATTACCCGATGAGTAACAAATCCTTTGTAAATATAAAAAAAAAATAAAATAAAAGGATATATCTAAAAAATTATTTTTCAAAGGATTATAAAAACACAAAAGCCGGAAAAAACTTTCCGGCTTTTATATTCCTTTGCGAAAGATATGATTTACTTCAAATCTTTGAGAGCCTCTTTGGCCTTAGCCTGAGGAACGATAGCCTCTTTGAAGCAGTAAGCGCCGGTTTTGGGCGAGCGAACTGCCTTAACGATACGTGTGAGGGCTTTGTCCTGTGCGTCTTCCTTTTTAAGGGTTGCAACTACTTTCTTTGCCATTGTCTATACAGTTTTACTTGATTTCACGATGGATAGTGTACTTTTTCAAGTACGGATTGTATTTTTTCAACTCCAAACGAGCGGGAGTGTTCTTTTTGTTTTTGGTTGTGATATAGCGAGAAATGCCGGGTACACCGCTCTCTCTCTGCTCGGTACATTCCAAAATAACCTGTACTCTGTTTTTATTCTTTGCCATTTTGTTCTAACTTTTTAATTGTTAATAAATTAGTAGCCGAGAAGATAGCCTTTTTCTACGGCTTCGTCGAGACAGGCTTTGAGGCCTTTCTTGCTGATAGTCTTGATTGCGGTTGTTGATACTTTCAACGTTATCCAACGCTGTTCTTCTTCAAGGTAGAACTTCTTTACCTGCAAGTTGGGAAGGAAAGTTCTCTTGGTCTTTCTATTGGAGTGCGAAACGTTGTTTCCGCGCTGCAATTTCTTTCCGGTGAGTGTGCAAATACGTGACATTTTTTATTTCGTTTTATTTCTTTTTAATCCTATTTTTACGGACTGCAAAATAAGTGATTTCCGACCAATTAAACAAACTTTTTAGCCAAGTTTTTTTAAAAATATGCATTTTTTTTTGAGATTTTTTTCTTGTAGTTTTATACAATATTGTTACTCAATGTGTTATGCGGTATCATTAAAACCTTTGCTGCGGGTTGTTTTTTTGCCAAAATAACTACAACATTGCCAAAAACTCTGTTTCTGAGATGATTTTTGTGCCGAGTTTTTGGGCTTTGGCTATCTTTGAGGCGCCGGGTTTGTCGCCCGCAACCACAAAATTTGTCTTGGCGTTGACTCCCGATTGCAGTTTTCCTCCGTTCTGCTCCACCATCTGTTCGAGTTCGGCGCGGCGCTGCGGAGTGGCAAAACTACCGGTGACGATGATGTTCAAGCCGGCGAGTTTTTCGGATGTGGGAGCGGCTGACACTTCGGTTTCGTCGGTTTGAAATTGCAGTCCCGCTTTTTCCAACCGCGACAGCATTTCGATGTTCTCCTCGTTGCGAAACCATTGGTAGATGCTCTCAGCCATTATTCCGCCAATGTCGTTGACTTCGGCGATTTGCTCAATTGAGGCGTTGCGGAGGTTGTGGATGCTGTGGAAATGCTTTGCGAGGTTTTTGGCTGCCTGTTCGCCTACGTGCCTGATACCAAGGGCGTAAAGCACTCGCGGAAACGGCACGTTCACCGAATTGCGGACGCTCTCTACAAAGTTTTTGGCAGATTTTTCGGCAAAACGTTCGAGCCTTGCCATCTGCGGCGCGGTAAGGTCGTAAAGGTCGGCAGGAGATTTTACAAGTCCTTGATTGTAAAGCAATTCGATGGTAGCATCGCCGCAGTTGATGTTCATTGCCTTACGGGTAACAAAGTGTATCACCTTGCCTGTAATCTGCGGCGGACAGTGCTGATAGTTAGGACAATAAGACCCTGCCTCGCCCTCGTTGCGCACAAGCGTGGCTCCGCAAACGGGACATTTTTCGATATATTTTACCGGCTGAGCACCTGCAACACGCTTTGAAACATCCACACGGGTGATTTTCGGGATGATTTCGCCTCCCTTTTCGATAAAGACGGTGTCGCCGTAATGGAGGTCGAGACTGCGGATGATGTCGGCGTTGTGCAGCGTGGCGCGGCGTACAACCGTACCTGCAAGGTGAACGGGTTCGAGATTGGCTACGGGAGTTATCACGCCTGTTCTACCTACTTGATAATCAATAGAAAGCAACGGCGATGCAGCCTCCTCTGCCTTGAATTTGTATGCGATAGCCCATCTGGGAGTCTTGGCGGTAAAGCCCAACTGCTGACGAAGGCTCATCGAGTCAATTTTGATAACTATTCCGTCGATGTCGTAAGGGAGGTTTTCGCGCTCGTGATTCCAATATTCAATAAAATCAAGCACTTCTGATATATTCTCCGCCCGTTTTGTATGCTCAGACACCTTGAATCCCCACGACTTGGCCATCTGCATACTCTCAAAATGCGAGTCGGTGGGCATCGTGTCCATCATCAGGTAATAGAGGTAACAGTCGAGACCGCGTTTGGCAACGGCGGCGGAATTCTGCGTTTTGAGCGCACCTGCGGCAGCGTTGCGACAATTGGCAAGCGGAGGTTCGCCTATTTCCAAACGCTCGGCATTGAGGCGCTCAAACGAATCGTGCGGCATAAGTATTTCGCCCCTAATTTCAAATAAATCAGGATATTGAGTGTCTTTATTTAAAGTAAGCGGTATGCTCTTGATGGTGCGCACGTTGGCTGTAACATCGTCGCCCTTGACACCGTCGCCGCGAGTGGCAGCGCGTACAAGTTGCCCGTGGTCGTAGGTGAGCGAGATGCTTGTGCCGTCGAATTTCAACTCGCAATCGTAGACAAACGGCTTGTCGGTAAGGCGGCGGATTCGTGCGTCGAAATCGCGGAGTTCTGCCTCGCTGTAAGTGTTGCCGAGCGAAAGCATTGGGTATTTGTGCGTTACCTGTTCAAATTCGATGTTGGTATCGCTGCCCACACGCTGCGTAGGACTATTAGGATCGGCAAACTCAGGATTCTCGTCTTCGAGTTTTTGAAGTTCCGCCATCTTTAAATCATACTCATAATCAGAAATATCGGGCTGCGACAGCACGTAGTACTTATAATTGCAACTATTAAGGAACTCTCTGAGTTGCAGTATTTTGGATTGGATTTCTTGGTTGGTCATAGTATGTTTTGTTTATTTACAACGACACCTTATATATATAAGGTATAATTTGAAGAGGAATTAAATTACAAGTAACTATTGATTTTATATAAAATTAATTGTCCCCGTTCCGAAGCAAACTCCTCAAATCTATTTTCTGTCCACAAAGTTTCATCGGAAGGTATCAAATGTGTTTCAATGTAAGTTTTTTTGTCTTTTACATAGTTAGGATTATTAACCCACTCACTAAATGACTTTCCCTTTTTTGCACCACGATTTGTTCCGTAGTCTAATAGTTGAAAATTCTTAACACTGTTGATATAAGCATCATCTATTTGCTTTTCTTTTAAAATATTGTAAGGCATAATATGGTCTATATCATTGGCTCTTATCTGACGTTTGCAATCGTACATCAAATAAAACAAGAAATGGCTATCCAACTTATCAAGATTGTCTATTGTATAATTTGTAGTGAATACAAGCGGGTGTTTTAAATATACGTCCATCAATTCATTTGCCGGGAAATATTGATTTTTATAATTTTTGATACACGCCAACAATTTGCTTATGCCAGTTCTATACGGTATCCATCCTGCACCTTTACTTCTAAATACACCGTTTATCAAAGAATGAAACAACCACGACTTCATAGGTTTATAATCAACATTGTTGGTTTCCCATTTATTCCAAATGCTATTAATCTCCACATCTGATATACTTTTGTGGAAAATAAAATATGCTATGAAAAACAATGGTATAAATGACCTATTACTATCACTATTGTAATAGTCATATAATTTCGCATTTATAAGGAAAATACGAAGAGCATTAATTGTATTAAAAATACGTTGCTGATTATTAATCGCAAATTCGGCGTCCTTTACATCTACTGATGCCATCTCTTTTGTGTTATTATCTTGAAGAAGGAAAATTAGTTTAATCAGATTTTCAGGACTTAATCCTATATCCTTAAACGAATCTTCCATCTTCCTAATAAAACCTTCCATCCTATAATCAAATCCCTTCAATTTTGAAGCGACCAAATCAAGGGCGGATAGGACTGTACCTCCGTCATTTAGTCGTCGGAATAGTTCAACTATTTTTTGACGATTTTCAATTTCAGAATATTTTTTGTTGACAGTAACCTTTGCGATACCAATACTTTCTTGATATAAAATATTGATACAAAATGCCTTGACATTGTTTTTTATGCATTTTATTTTCTCATTAGAATCAACACTAAAATGGTCAGATAAGTCTTCTGCAACATTATCAAAGTCTCTCGTATCTTTGAGTTTCCTCAACAAATCTTTTGCAGAATACCACAGGCAATCCTTTATAGGACGTTCTTCTTTTGTTGATTTTGGCAATTTGTCGTCGTCAACAGCGAATACGAAATCAAAGTCATTTTGATAGTCAGAATAAAGGTCAAAATAAAGTTGTTTTTGGAAGTAGGATCCCTTTAATCCAATATAAAATGTTTGAAGACGCTGTTGACCATCTATTACAAAATATTGCCTTTGACTCAAAATCTCTTTATTAACAGATGCTTGTTTGTTTCCATCCTTAGAGAACGCACGAAAAGCAAACAACGATTTTGTATCTTTTTCCTCTTCAATCACAATGACACCACCGAAACTGTTCCCTTTAAGCAACGAGTCAAACAGAAGAACCATTTTGTCCTCCGACCATACCAATTCACGCTGAATCACCGGAAGAACAAATTTTTCTTCATCAATTTCTGATACAATATCAGACACCGTATATTTTTCCCAACTTGCCATATAATTTATAATTAGATTTTTGAATACAACAAAAATATCTAACTTTTAAATTGAGTTCAACTCTCTAATATAAAATTAACATCATTTAACATTTAACTATTCCAAGTTGATATCTATGGAATTAAATAATTATGTAAACCCGAACACATAAATGGTATAAATGAACTTTTACAATATACAATTATTTGATAATATGATTATTAAGAGACTTCCAATAATTTTACTCAGTGCATTGAGTAAAATTACTCAGAGGACTGAGTAAAATCATAAATAACTATATTTCAGCCCAATATATAAAATTTTGATCACATTATTGGATTAATCTAAAAAACAATTATATTTGCGCTAAATATAAAATCTACCATGACGACACCCACCACCATACAAGCGCAATTCACAGCCTTAGCCATTGGCGCAACGGCTAAGGATATGGGTATTTCAGATACCGAATTATTCAACCGGCTGAAACGATTAGGATTGATAAAGCGGCTTCTGATAGATTGTTACGATGTGCTTCATACCGAAAGTATTAGCGGCGTGGTATGGAATATAAAAGAGGCTCTCAAAAACTGGGAAGCAAAAATGGCAAAAGAAGGAGGCGAAAAATGAAACTATATCACGGTTCTTATATAAGCGTTCCAAAACCACTTACCAACGTAGGTCGCAAGGAATTAGATTTTGGTCCGGGTTTTTATCTTACACGTTTGCGCGAACAGGCTGAACGTTGGGCTCGCCGAGTATGCGTTATCAGGGCTGAGGTTACACCGTTGATATCAGTTTACGAATTCGATGAAAATGCTCTTCCAAAAGATATAAATAGGTTATTATTAGAACATTACGACCGTGAATGGCTCAATTTTATTACAGCCAGCCGTCAAGGTGAAAAACCGTGGCTTGGATACGACATTATTGAAGGTGGAGTTGCCAACGACCAAGTAATCGACACAGTTGAAGATTATTATTCAGGACGTATTACCGTAGACCAAGCCATAGGCTTATTGAAATTTGCCAAACCAACTCATCAAATGTGTATCAGCAATCAAAAAATCGCAGATTTGTGTCTTCATTACATTAATACAGAAAACGTTACAAAAGAAGGAGGCGCACAATGAAAGATCAAGTATTATGGCGAAAAACGGGACGAATTGCCGCTACACTTGCCGAACGTCTCGGAATTGATATCGAACGGGCTTTTGATATTTTTTACAATTCGCACGAATACGAGTTGTTTTCCAACCCCGAAAGCGGACTTCAATTGCTTAGCGATGAGTATATTATAACTGATGTAATGAGGGAGTTGGAGAAAAATTAGACCTCCAATATCCCTATTTTACCATCCCCTCCAATTTTCCATACAACTCCTCCGTTTTGGTTTCATCAGCAAAGTTGATGTAGATAACGTCAGATTTGGTTTTGAGGCGGATGCATTTGCCGGTGCCGGAGACAAAGAGGAGACAGTTGCCTTCGTTTTGAACGTTGAAATGTCCTTTTTTAATTCCACCCATGTCAAATCCATTGGTTTTAAATGTGGTTACAGGACGTTCGTTTATTAATGTAACACTCTCAATATCAGAAAGATTATAATCGTTGCCATAGATTCCTGAAATCTGCATTTGTTGGTTGGTGAAGGTGATTTCGGGTTCTTTGTTGCCAAAAAATAACAATAGGATTATCGA
>JAGCVU010000046.1 GCA_017962175.1 Bacteroidales bacterium
CTCTTCCAAAGTGGTGATGTCGGTGCGTGAGGTGTCAAACTCGCGTTTCTGAGCGTTGAGGTCGGAGCGGTCGGCACGAATCACGCCCTTGCTGTCGAGCATCACGATGTTTTCCTTGCGAGCGCCGAGGGCAACGTAGAGTTTTGTGCAACTGATGGCAGCCGCGCCCGCGCCGTTAACTACAATCTTTACATCGTTGATATTCTTGCCGTTAACTTGGAGAGCGTTGATAAGTCCGGCGGCAGAGATGATGGCAGTGCCGTGTTGGTCGTCGTGCATAACGGGGATGTCGAGTTCCTCTTTGAGGCGGCGTTCTATTTCAAAACATTCGGGGGCTTTGATGTCCTCCAAGTTGATACCGCCGAAAGTGGGAGCGATAGCCTTTACAGCCTGAATGAATTTTTCGGGGTCTTTTTCGTTGATTTCGATGTCGAAAACGTCGATACCGCCGTAAATCTTAAAGAGCAGGCCTTTGCCTTCCATCACGGGCTTTCCGCTTACCGCGCCAATGTCGCCGATACCGAGCACCGCGGTGCCGTTAGAAATCACAGCCACGAGGTTGCCTTTGTCGGTGTATTTGTAAGCGTCGTCGGGATTTTTCTGAATCTCCAAGCAGGGCTCAGCCACGCCGGGCGAATAAGCCAACGACAAGTCGGTTTGCGTTCTGTAAGGTTTTGTGGGAACGACCTCGATCTTTCCCGGGCGACCCTCGCTATGATAACGGAGCGCCATCTCTTTGGTAATTTTTGCCATTTTTATGTATTTTGGTTATTATGCGGCAAAAATAGAGAGATAGTAAAAATTAGGGGTGTAGATAATGTAAAGTTTTTATAAAAATCAATATTTTTCTCATTTTTTTTGCAAAATCTGATACGCTGTTTCTAAGAAAGCCGTACATTTGCCAAAAACAATCATTAAAACACACATCATGAAAAAATCAGACACAAAATCTACTGCAAATACAAGTTTTGATCAAAGTTTTGCCGAACTTGAACGTATCAATAAGGAATTAGAAAATACTGAAATCTCGGTTGATTTGATGTCTGATTATGCAAAGGAATGTTTGCCGCTTGTGCGCACTTGCAAAGAAAAACTTTCGCTTACTCAAAAAGATGTTGATTTGCTAATGAAGGAGTTGGAAAACGAATAATAATGGCTTCGCAACGCATAGTACACTCCTTAGCCGAAATCACTGGCAGCATAGGTAGATGTATCAAACAATTTTATGGCACTCACCGTTGGGCAAAGGCTGAAATCACAAAACTCAACCTTTTTCGCAACGGAAATTGTTATCCCGAACTTGTTGAAACCGAAAACGGAAAAACAATCGCTTCGTGCAAGGGCGTTATTTGGAGTAGAATTTACAACAAAATCAATCAAAAATTTATCGAAACCGTTGGATCGCCGCTTTCTGACGGCATGACGGTGGTGTTTGAGTTTTATATTGTTTTTGACAATCGTCGCGGTATATCGCTTGTTATCACTGATATAGATATTGATAGCGTAATTGGCGAATCTACTCGGGCAAAAATCGATACTGTCAACCGCCTGAAATCCGAAGGCATTTTTGCACTTAATAAAAATCTTACCGAACCTCGTATAATTCAGCGTATTGCGGTTATTTCTGTGGCAACGGGCAAGGGCTACGCCGATTTTTCTGCCGTTATCAATGGTAATAGTTTGGGCTACAACTATTTTGTGCCGTTGTTTTCGGCTGCAATGGTGGGCGACCGTGCCTCTGGAGAAATTACTGCGCAATTACAAAATATTGCTTCTAAGAAACATCTGTTTGATGCTGTGGTAATTATCCGCGGTGGAGGTGGCGATGTTTCGTTGGCTTTTTTCAACAATTACGAATTGGCAAAGGCGGTGGCAGAGTTTCCGCTACCCATTTTTACCGGCATAGGTCACGCCACCAATATCACTGCAGTTGAGGAAGTTGCACATCATAGTTTTTCTACGCCGTCGGAACTTGCCAACTATATCATCAACAAAACACATCAGGCGGCACTCGATCTTAACGCATTGGTAAAGGGTCTTCATCAAAAAATGTCGGCAATTGTAACTCAAAACTCCAACCGTTTAAATACCAAAAGCCGCACCATTAAAATACACATTATCAATATTTTAAACAATAATAGACTAAAACTTCGAGCCACCACACAACATATCCATACCATTATTACACAACGATTAAATGAAAATCGCCGTTATCGGTTAACAATGGTAGTCAGAGATATTGCCACATCTATTAAATCAATATCAGCCAATTATTTAACACGCATCAATAATATAGAACTTGCCTTAACCGGAAAGCATAAACGCAATATCGGAGATATTTTTGTGGGAGGCACAAAGGTAACGTCGGTAAATCAGTTGCAGCCCGGCAATATGGTTGAAATTACGCTCAACGGCGGAGTGGTAACGGCTGAGGTGAAGAGCATTAAGGAGGAATAATTTATCTATATCCCCAATTTTCACGGTCGAGACTGCGGTATGTAATGGCTTCGGCAATATGTGTGCTATTGATGTTTTCTTCTCCGGCAAGGTCGGCAATGGTGCGAGCCACTTTTAAAATACGGTCGTAAGCGCGTGCCGAAAGTTTGAGTTTCTCCATTATGTTTTTTAAAAGTGTCATACTGGAATCATCTAAATGACAATATGTGCGTATTTTGGCAGAAGTCATTTGGGCATTGCAGTGAATCAAAGGTGAATCTGCGTAACGTTTCTGTTGAATTTCGCGGGCAGCAATTACCCGCTGACGAATTTCGGCACTTGATTCTGACGGAGTTTGTTTTGAAAGTTCGCGAAATGGTACTGGCACAACCTCAACATGCAAATCAATGCGGTCTAAAAGCGGTCCCGAAATGCGGTTGAGATATTTTTGCACTTGCGATTGTGTACACTCGCATTGTTTGTCGGGGTGGTTGTAATAGCCACAAGGACAAGGATTCATAGAAGCCACAAGCATAAATCCTGCGGGATAATTAACCGTGAATTTGGCTCGCGAAATAGTGATTTCACGGTCTTCCAACGGTTGTCTCAACACTTCAAGCACCTGACGTTTAAATTCGGGCAATTCGTCTAAAAACAAAACGCCATTGTGTGCCAACGAAATTTCACCCGGTTGAGGATAAGTACCTCCGCCCACAAGTGCTACATCGCTGATAGTGTGGTGAGGACTGCGAAACGGACGTACTGTCATAAGTGCCGACCCATGTGGCAAGGTTCCGGCTACGGAGTGTATCTTGGTGGTTTCCAACGATTCGTGCAAAGTAAAAGGCGGAAGTATCGATGGAATACGTTTGGCAAGCATAGTTTTGCCCGCACCGGGAGGGCCTATCATAATTACATTGTGTCCACCGGCGGCGGCAATTTCAAGTGCACGTTTAACATTGCTTTGCCCCTTAACATCGGCAAAATCGAGGTCGATAGTTTCAAAATGTTCAAAAAACTCTTTTCGTGTGTCGATAATTGTGGGCTGGATTGAATCTTCGCCGTTAAAAAAATCTACTACCTCTTGAATATTGTGTGCACCATACACTTCGAGGTTGTTAACCACGGCAGCCTCACGAGCGTTTTCTGCAGGGAGAATAATGCCTTTGAATTTTTCTTTAACAGCCTGTATTGCAATAGGTAACGCTCCTTTGATTGGCTTAATAGTGCCATCGAGCGAAAGTTCCCCCAAAATAATGTAGTCGCTTACTTTATCGGCTTTGATTTGTTCTGATGCGGCAAGAATACCAACAGCAAGAGGCAAGTCGTAAGCCGAACCTTCTTTGCGAATATCTGCAGGAGCCATATTGATAACGATTTTTCGTCCCGGCATTCTCAATCCTGCCACCCTAACAGCCGATTCAATACGTTGTTGACTCTCCTTAACGGCATTGTCGGGGAGTCCCACCATAAAAAATGCCATACCCGGCGAGGCTTCGGTTTCAACTGTAACTGTAAGTGCATCGATACCGTTTACCGCACTCGCGTATGTTTTAACTAACATTTTTTTATAATTTTTTAGAGTTAATGATATGTTTTCAAGGCAAAAATACGAAAAAGAGATTTAATTATGTATCGGTTTTGGCGATTTTTTTTCAAAAAAACGAAAATTTTTTTTGAGGGTGTAATATATAAGGTGTGTAAACGTAGTCTCGAAAATAAGTAGAAACTTGGCGGAATCACCCATTTTTTGCCTCATTCCGCCAAGTTTCTATTGATATTATTTAGTATTAATAGATTGATATTTAATGTTTTATTTGTTTTTAAAACATATCGTTTAACTAAAATTAACAATAGTTAAATTGGTACTTTTGCATCAAGACGTCTGATTATGATACTACATAAAACAATAATTGCACTATTTTTGCAGTTGTAGAATGAAAAAATGTTTATATGTTATGAAAAAAACTGTACTTATATCAGCACTTGTAATGTTCTCTGCCACAGCGTTTTCGCAGAGTATTAAGAATGTTCCCGAATTATATCCCGAGAAGAAAAAGGTTTATTTAACCGACGCGGCTGCCCGCAACTGGAAAGCCGAGGATCATGAAATGTATGAAAGTTATTGGGATATTGTAGGAGGAGGTTGCTCGTGGTATTGCGGCACTGGAGCACCCACCAAAATTACCGCATCAAGCTATTTAAACCCCCAAGGCTCAAATAATTACGATGAGAAAAACCTTCACGACCTATCGTACTACACCCCTTGGGTAGAGGGCGTTGCCGGATATGGCGAGGGTCAATGGGTAGAGTATACTTTTGAGGCTAACAGTTCGCGTATCACCGAGATACACGTGGTTAACGGCTATGTAAAAAGTCAAGTTGCGTGGAAAAGCAATTCGCGTGTAAAACGCCTTAAAGTTTATGTCAACGACAAGCCTTTTGCTATTCTCAACCTTGAAGACAGCCGTAGCGACCAAACTTTTACTATCGACCCGCTCAACGACTCAAAGGTGTGGACAATGAAATTTGAAATTCTTGAGGTTTATAAAGGCGACAAATACGACGATACTGTCCTTTCTGAGATATATTTCGATGGTATAGACGTGCATTGTTTTGCTGCCGGAACCAAAATCACTCTTTCCGACAAGAGCGTAAAGAAAATTGAAGAAATTAAGATTGGCGACAATGTGCTTGCCTACAATCCCGAAACCGGCGAAACTTTCTCTGCCACAGTAGAAAAAACCGATGCCGTAAAACATTCAGGTCTTGTAACTTACCATCTTGAAAACGGCACTAAAATTACCGCCACCGAAGATCATCCTTTTCTTACCAACAAAGGCTGGGCTTCGTTCAACCCTGCAAAAACCACTCTTTATAAGGGTTACGACAAGGTTGCCGAAATTGATGCGGGCGATTATTTTATCACCCCTAACGGCAAGTTAAAAGTAAAAAACACAAGCGTATCCACCAAGAAACAAATCACATACACCATTGTAAGCTTATCGCATGGTATGACCTTCATTGCCAACGGCGTGGTGGTGGGAACCGAAGATTTGAAATAACCCCCTAATTATTCACCGCCCAGAGCAAATTAGCCTGTTCTTTTACGTTTTTGACCGACTATGTGCGGGTGATGCGGGCAATGCGTCCTTTGTTGGTGAAGGCTATGACGGGGTGTTTGAGTTCGCGGATGTCTTTTTCAAGGGTGATGGTGATGCCTTCGATGGTGCCTCGGTTGGTGTTGCAGAGCATACATCCCGATTTTTTGATGTGCAACCTTATGTCCTTGATTATGCCGCGGTTCTCTTTTATAAGTTTGAGGTTTGAACTAATGGTAAGACGATGATTGTTGCCGTTGAATGTGCCTTGAAACTTGCTTATACATTCTTTGGCACTACTAATAATGATGTCGTCGGTGGCAAGTTCAAAACATCTGTCAGAGTTTTCCATCTTTTTAAGGTCGTCGAGACAAGTGATTTTGATGGGATTTTGAGGCGTGCCTTCTATTTGTGCAGGAGGTTTGGGCAATTGCCACACAGCGTAAAGCGTTGTTTCCCTGTCGATGTTAAATGTTGTTTTATAGGTAGTTGAGCCTTGATACGAAGCCCATCCCAAAAACTTTACATCCGTAACTTCGGGTTTTACTCTTGGGGCAAAGATAGACATATCAACATTCTGACCCTTAGCCACTTTGCATGTATAACTAAATCCGCTGAGGTCTACCGCGCGTCCGTACACGCCTTCGAGGCATAGGTTGAAACGCACCGTTACTGAATCTACTGTGTTTTTGGGTTTTTGAGGGCGGTTGACGGGTGTATGTGGGGTAGGAGTGGGGGCTACTACCGGATTGTTGACAGGCTGTGCAGGTATGGTGGTTTCGGGTGCAGGAGTATTGTCAACTACAACGTTTTCAGGCTGTTGCTGTTGAGTTTTAGTATCGCTGAAAACAATTACCGTAACCTCGTGTGCCGGCATCAGAAACGTGCAAGTGTTGCCAATTGTACGGCTGGGGATAATCTTAACGGGCTTTTTAGAGCCGGTTTTTACCACCAATACCGAGTCGAAATTGCAATTAATATTAAATGTAATTTCTCTATTGCGAGGGGCATAGGGGGGCAAACCTTCTATGCTGTCGGTCAATTTTTTTGGCGAAAGGGTGATGTCGCGCGGAAAATCGAAGTCGCATCCCGTAACAATGACGCAACAAGCCAATAATATCCAATATTTGATTTTATTTTCCATTTCCGTACTTTTTGAAATATTCAAGCGATGCAGCGGCAATGGCCTCATTCATATCGCGGTCGCTCATAACGATGTCGCTAAGTGCTTGTCCGAGTTTTTTGTCGCAAGCCTTTTTGTCTTCGCCGCCCTTCGACGACAGAATATACTCGGAGTATGCGCCCGATATTTTGGTTTCGAGTTTTTCGTACTTTTGCCAAGTGCGGAAGGGCAAAATCAACATCAAAAGTGCCTGAATAATGCTAACAACAAAGGTTATAGCCGAAATATTATGCAGAAATTCGGTGTATTTTTCGTTGCCGCCCCAAAACACGTTAGCAAAATTGTACGACAGGGTAAGTACAATAACAATTATGGCAAGAACGTAATAAACTGATTTCCAAAATACTTTTCGTGAAGAACAGTAATTAAACAATTCGATTGCCAAGTTTTTTTCGGATGTATTGGCTACTAATTTCATATATAACTTTGTTATGCTCATTGTGGTATAAAGTTAGGATGGTTTTTCTTTTTTTAATTGTGGCAAGGTTGTTGCTCTTTACATTAATTTAACGGATGATTAGGCGGGATTATTTTTTGAAATGTAAAGAAAAAAGGGAGCATTTATCCCCCTTTAATCATTTTTAATATTTTGCGTAACACCTTAATATATTCACTACCTAATCTCCGGTATTACAAATTTTTCCAAAAAGCACATACCTTCCAATACGAATAGTGAGTGGCGGTATTCAAAAGGCATTCCGCGTTTTTGGCAGGCGTCGGCTTTTTGCCATTCGGTGTCGCAGGTGATGTAGTTTTTGAGTTCGCGCACAAGACGGTCTTTTTGACTTTCGATGGCGGCAGAATTTTTGAGAATGCCGGTGCTTCCCGGTCCCACAAACTTGCAGAAAATAGCCAAAAACTTCTCAAACTCAGGGAAATGAGTGGGGAACGAAATACCAAAATCCATCTCCGAAAGGTATTCCGACAGAGCCACATCGTCGGCATTGAGTTTTTGCGCGGTGTTGCTACCTTTGGCAAAATACTCGTAGCCCTGTTCGCCTATGAGGTCGGATGTAAGGCGTATATTTTCAGCCATTTGCACCTTTTGCGGAGCGGAGAGACCTTTGGAAACCTCGCTCTTATTGTCCTTGCGGATTGAGTCGCGTTTTTCGAGGGTGATGTTTTCAGCCCCTTCGCCAAATCCTGCCTTAAAACAGTTGTTGTAATAATCCGAAGCCATCTGTTTGCCCGGGTAAACGTCGAGCCAGTCAAACAAGCGTCCGCCCTTGCCAAAGGGCAGCAGGTCAACGATTGAAACCTGCGTGTAGTTGTTTTCCTTGATGGTTTTGGCGGCGAGTTTTCCGCTGTAAAATAGCAGCAGACCCGTGATGTAGGCGGGCACGGCAAACACCTCGGCACACGATTGCGAAATGGCACTGTAAAAGGCTGCAAAGTCGTTGTCTTTCAGTCGGTCTAACACCGCATTGAGATAAAACGGCGATGTGGACGGATTGTCGATGATGTTTTTGATGTTGGCAATTTTAAACTTGCACGCCGGACTCTCGTGATATTTGTAGACGGCAGAGCGGAATTTTTCTGATTGACGTATCACCGACACAAACATACCTGCGGCAAGGCGTAGCGACGACTGTTTAGATAGTTTAAACGCCCTTTCAGTCCTGTCCATAGCCATCACAAGCACGTCGCTGGTAGAGCCGCCCACGTCGATACCGAGCATCAAGTTCCTGGTATCCAATGTGATATTGGTGAGCGAATAGTTGCACACAGCCTCGGCTTCGGTGCTCGGGCGGTCGCTTACTTGCACACGGCGGCCCTCTACGGGAATGTTTGCCAACTCGTTGTACATCTGCTGGTATTGCAGTTTATCTTCTTGGGTAAACGCTCCCGGGTAACTCCAACGCAGTTCTGACGGAATTTTCAACTCGCTATAAAGGTCGGCAAGCGCGGCAATCCAAACGCTTTTGAGGAAAGATTTTTTCTTCTCCTTGCCCTCTTGGTCGCTGAGCCACTTCATATTATGGTGAAGTATTCCAGCGTTGGTCTTGATGGTGCGGTCGTCCATAGAGTGGATTACAAGGTTGCTTTCAAAAATTGGCACGCCTCCCGAAATCTCCTCCTGACGCATACCGTCGGGCACATATTTGCGGTCGTGGTCGTGAACCCACGATTTTATTTGTCCGTTTTCTTGAATCTCGTTTTGGAAAAATAGGAGTTCGTTTCTGAGCGCGGTTTTCTCGTGCCTTGGGTCGAGGTTTTCTGCACCAGAGAGAAAAACTCTGCGGTTTTGAAACGTAATTGGCTTAACGTCAGGCTGATTGTTTTGCGAGTAACTCAGGCAACTATTGTTAGAGCCAAAGTCGATGCCCACCACCACATCGTCGAAAACTGTCTCGTGGCTGAGGTCTTTGATTTTACATTCCTCGTTATATTTTTTTATAATAAGATAACCAGCCACACGGTCTTTGCCGTTTTCGCGCGAACGAATTTCGATACCGGCAAAAGGCTTGTCTGAGCGGATAATCTCGTAAGGGAAATTGTCGGCTGTGGCAATCTCAACAGGGTATTTTACAATACATTGCGCATTGTTTTCGGCATTGTCGTAGCGGAAGTCGGCATAAATAAGGTTGCCCTTATCGTCGGTGAGGAACTCGCCGCTGTCGAATCCGCCCACTTCGGAGTATTTTTTGTAAAACGGCAAAAACTTAACGTCGCCGCTGTTTGACGGAAATTCGTTGTAGAGGTAGTATGCCGTCCAATTTTTTGATACAAAATCGGGCCACATAATCACATTGCGCACTGCTCCGGTAAACGATTTAATCTTATATTCTTTTACCACAGGGGTAAGCCTGCGTCCATCTACCGAAAGATAGAGTTCCACAGCCACCTTGCCGTTTGAGCGTATTACGGCGCGGAGTTCGTGACTGTCGGGACCGGCTGGTGATACCAATTCACCTATTTTATTCTTAAAAATGTTTAATCCATAACTACTTAGCGGCACGGCAAAATACCACATTTTGCCAGCCTCGCCCGGGTCGAGTGCCTGCATATAATACACCACCGCCTCGGATAATGGCTGATAATCATCAGATTGCACAAACGAACAGAGATATTCGTCTTGAAGGAGAATTTTTTGCGGGTCTACTACGCGCGCGCCTTCCGATTCCGAAAACGAGAAAATTCCATTCTTATAATAAAGGTCTTGACGCACCGAAAATAGCGGGTGAAATGGGTCTTCAAAATTGAGTTCGCCATCGAGCACACCCTCGTCAACAATGTCCACACCCTTAGCCTTAATCTCTGCAAGCCAGCCTTTTAAGAAAACATAAAGCGACGACAGCGAAAGCGGATCTTTGCCCTCGCGGTTTTGATTTATCTCTTTTTCAAAGTCGGGAATCTTGTTAAAAAAGTTGTTTACAAGCAGATAGAGTTTTTGGATATTGTCGTTGTTGAGGTTGCCAAAGGTGAGCGGGTCGCAGAGGCGTCCATTTCTAAACCACGGCACATCAGGCGATTCCACAAACGAAGAATTATCTACCGAAGTAAAAAATATTGTGTGCGGCGATGTGGCTCCTACTGGAACATCGTTATAATAAATTATCTGAACAAAAGGTTGCTGTTTTTTAGTGGTGTTTAATTGTTTGGGGCTGCACCAAAGGTCGGTATCCTCAAAAAGCATATCGCCAAACGATGATGCAATATCGTATATGTCGTTTCCTTCGTTGAGATAGAGCGGTTTGCCAATAGAAATGCGGTCGGGGAAAATCGCCATCAATGCTGCCAAACCTTTCCATTCTTGAATTAGCGAATCATAAAATTTTATCAATCCGCCGGTTTTGATGTTAGCCTCCTTGCGAGTGTATTTAAATGCGTAGGCAAACACGTAAGCCCTTGCCCACGGGTTAGGAAGTCCCGAAACCATACTTGCAAGTACGTCGGCATCAAGGTTTTCGGTAATGTCGCCGGTTTCGATGCCCTGTATATAAGGTGCGGCTTGGTCAAAAAGATGCCACGCTCCTTGAACGTTTTCTTTTGCTCC
>JAGCVU010000047.1 GCA_017962175.1 Bacteroidales bacterium
GAAACCGTTGGGTCTTGCTTACAAGTTTATCGACGATGCTACTGTCGACAATACTTTCTGCTCTTCACGTAAAATGGGTATTGTTTATCTTATGACAACCGACCCATTCAATTTCAACGGCGGCGTTTATTCTGATGGCAATATTGATAATGGCAACAGCAAATTCGACCAAGGAGTAAATCTCTCAGCAAAAGCCATTTACCGTCCTATTATCAACGAAACCACAGTATTGCATTTTGGTGCAGCAACTCTGTATACCAATAGCCCAAATACAGCAAAGTTTAGCGGAGTTGTACCGGAGACCTTTACCACCAAAGGCAGAACCACATTCAATGGCCCCACCTTTGGCAAGGAGGCTGGCGTGGATGCCGATGGAAATATTGTTTACACAGGCAAACACTATTCTCGTTACGAAGGTGAAATGATTTTCATCCATAAGAAATTTATGCTTGAAACACACTATCAAGGCGCAAGCTACGAACCTACCGGTAGCGATGATCGTTACCACGTAGGCGGCGCTCTTGCTCAGTGCTCGTTTCTCCTTATCGGCGAACAGCAAAACTACAACAAGGCTACCGGTCTCTGCCAGAACGCTTCGCCCCGCAACCTTGAAGTTCTTGCACGCTACGACTACCTCGACCTCAATGACGGCGGCCGTCAAGAAGATGTTACTTTCGGTATCAACTATTTCTTTAGCAAGCACTTCAACATGAAGCTCAACTACGTTTACACCGACACAAAAGGCAACGTAAGCAAGTGCTACAATTCGGTACAAGTAAGAGCACAGTTCTCGTTCTAAGATTTTAAGTACACCTTAATAATATAAATAACCCCGCATTTTTGGTGCGGGGTTATTTTTTTTAGTTTTTTATATAATATTTTCCAGTGTAATATTTTGGTGTTTAATTATTTAAATAAATTTTTGTTAAAATTATCAAAAATATTTCAAATTATTTTTTCATTTTTCGATTCTAAATGCAAATATACTTTCGGATTTTGATTAAAACCAAAACCAAACGTAATTAACTTATTTAATAATTAAAACTTAATTTTTATTCACAATGAAAAAACTTAGCTATTACGCAGCATCATTCGCAGTATGCTGCATGATGTCCGCCGCTTTCACAAGCTGCGTTGACGAAACCGAAGAACCTGATTATGTAAAACAAGTGCGCGAAGCCGAAATGAAGGCAGAAATTGCTAAAAACGAGAAAAACGCCAAAGAAGATGGCAAAGCAAGCGAAGCTGCTTTTACTGATGCTTATCTTAACGCAACTATGTCAACTGCAGCTAAAGATGCTTATTCTGATTATAAGTCCGCTAAGGCTGCTTATGACTTTGCAAACAGACAACTTGAGCAAGCAACAGCAAACTTTGAGCTTTTTTATAAATCTATTGAAAATAAGAAAGTTCAAATTGATGCGTTACAAACTACAATAGATGGTTATGTGGCATCTAGTGCTACTGTTGCTGAAAAAGCAGCACACGATACAGACGTCTCTAAATTGGCTGCTTATAATAACGGAAACGAAGGTCCTTTTGATTTCTATTCTGTGGCTTCTTATACTGGAGAAAGTTTTGGTGTAACATTGCCTTATGCTTTAACTACAGATCCAGGCGAATGGGAGAAAGCTTGTGGTAACTATTTGTATTGCCAGAAAGCGCTTGCAGATATCACTGTTATTTACACTGAAAAGAAAGGTATCTACGATGCTGCCATCGAAGCTCAGAAGAACGCAAATAACTAATAACTAATTTTTTAAAAGGAGACATCAATTATGATAAAGAAATTAGCATTAGTAGCGGCTGTGATGTCGGTTTGCTGCGGAGCAATGGCGCAAGAAGGCGGTTCTGGCCTCAGCACCAACAATAAATTTCAAGTGTCGTTGCTGATGGGAAATCAAGCCAATTTTAGTGGCTCAGATTTTGGGAAGTTGACCCCTTCGTATGATGGCACTAATAAAGTAGATGCCGGAGTAATCGGCGGAGTTGAACCATCTGCAATGCTTACCTTAAACGGCCTTGGCGAAAGCGCTCTTAATTTTGCCGGTATTCAGTTTGCTTACTATCTTGCCGACAATATGGACGTTAACTTGCAATTTGGTATGGAAATCTGCAAAACTCCGCAGAAAGATTACGTAGGTCAGCTTCATCAAGCTACCAATGTAGTACCCGCACAGTTGGCAATCGACGGCACTGTTACCAATCATTATTTGGTAAACGCCGGATACAACTACCACTTGGGCACATCTAACGAAAAGGTTGACCTCTACGTTGGCGCACAAGTTGGATATCAGAATGCACGAATCACTACCAATTACGCATGGGATGGCAATGTTTATCTTCTCCGTCCCGAGCAAGATAAAGGTATGTTTCACTTGATTTCAGGTGCAGCAGTTGCCGGCGTAAGCTACAGCTTTGTACCCGGATTCAGCATCGGATTTGAAACAGCTCCCGTGGCATACAACTATGCAATGGTTGAGGTTGCAACTCCCGGTTTCGGAACATATCAAGCCGATTCGCATGTATTCCGTTTCTTGGCTAACCCCATGTTAAAGTTAGGAATCAGATTTTAACATAATATCTATTTAAATTAAAAAATCCGGTAGGAATCTTTCCACCGGATTTTTTTATTATTATGCATTATGCATTATGCATTCTCTTACCACACCCTCACTCTCTTGGTAGGTGCTACATACAATTTGTCTTTCTTTTTGATGTTGAATGCTTTGTACCATTGGTCGATGTGAGGAAGAGCTCCGTTGACTCTGTGTTGTCCGTTGGAGTGAACATCGTTTTTCACTTGGTCGCGTAGGCTTTGTTCGGTTTGGTTTTCTGCCCAGATAAGTCCGTACGATAAGAAAAATCTTTGTTCGGGCGTGAATCCGTCTACGGTTTCTAATGGGTGTTCTACCATATAGTTTTTCATAGCTCTAAACGACACGTTGAGACCGCCATTGTCGGCAATATTTTCGCCGAGGGTGAGGCTACCGTTGGCTTTAACACCGGGAAGCACTTCAATGTTGTCGAAAAATTTTCGCATTACATCGGTGCGGATTTCAAATTGCTGACGGTCTGATTCTTTCCACCAATTGCTCATATTGCCGTCGCTGTCGTATTGAGACCCTTGGTCGTCGAATCCGTGTGTCATTTCGTGACCTATAACCACGCCAATAGCACCGTAGTTGCAAGCTTCGTCGGCATCGGGGTTGAAAAACGGCGGTTGCAAAATGCCTGCGGGAAAACAAATTTCGTTGGTTGACGGATTATAATAAGCGTTAACCGTTTGCGGAGTCATATGCCATTCGTCGCGGTCAACTGGTTTATTTACATGGCGTTCGATATTGTCGGCGATTGTAAATTTTGAAATTTCAAATGCGTTTTCCAATAATGATTTTTTCGGGTCGATTACTAATTTAGAAAAGTCGTACCATTTGTCGGGATAGCCAATTTTGATATAAAACTTATCTAATTTTTCGTAAGCCTTAGCTTTTGTGGTGTCGCTCATCCATTGAGCTTCGCTAATACGCTGTTGTAAAGCTGATTGAAGATTTTTTACAATGGCGAGCATACGTTGTTTGCTGGCTTCAGGAAAATATTTTTCTACATAAATTTTGCCCACAGCCATTCCGAGCGACGAGTTGACATATTGCACTGCTTTTTCCCAGCGTTGTTTGTCTTGAGCCGCTCCAGAGGTTACTTTTTTGAATTCAAAAGCAGCTTGTTGAAATCTGTCGTCGAGAAGATTTACGCAACTATTGATAATGTTGAATTTGGCGTAAGTTTTCAGTAGGGTTAGATTTTTTTCTTTGTAAATTTGCTCCACGCCCTCTATAAATTTAGGTTGGTTTACGCTCACCGAGTCAATAGCCGGAATGCCCGAATGAAGCAGAATATTGCCCCAATCTATTACGCCGAATTTGTCGGTGAGGTCGGCATACGACATTTTGTTGTAGTTTTCTTTTACGTTGCGCAGTTCGGTTTTGGTCTTGCTTATAGAGGCAATGCGGGTTTCAAACTTGAGAATGTCGTCGGCATTTTTCTTGGCTATTTTGGGTGTGCTGCCGGTTAGGGTAAATAGTTTAGCTATGTATTCAACGTAACTTTCGCGAATTCGCACCGAAAGGCTGTCTTGCATTAGGTAGTAATCCGGATTGTTAAGTGCAAGTCCGCCTTGTGTAATGTAAATCAGATATTTAGAAGCATCTTCTTTATCAACGCTGGTTCCCATTTTAAAGAGTCCGAAACTGATGCCGTAAAGCGAATATTTGGCGCCTGCAATTTGGTATTCTCTGATATTTTTGATTCGGTCAATCTCTTTGAGGTAGGGGAGTATTGGCTGTGCCCCGTCGCGATTGAGCCTTGTGCTGTCCATCATTAAATTGTATAGGTCGCCGATTTTTTGCTGATCGGTGCCGTTGGCAAAATTCTGATTCGACATTTCTATAATCAAGTCTCTGATTCGTTCGTTGTTTTGCTTGTTGAGAATGGCAAACTGACCATATTTAGAGTATTCTTGCGGAATTGGATGACTTTTGAGCCAACCGCCAACAGCGTATTGATAAAAGTCGTATCCCGGTCTTACTTGGGTGTTCATATTGTTACGGTCGATGCCCGATTGGTTATTTTGAGCAGAAAGGTTTACCGATAAGAATGTGAATAATAATGCTAAATATCTAATCTTCATATAGTTAACAATTATTAAAATGAGTTTAGATTATTTACGCAAATTACAAAAAAATATGATATGATTATCTAAATTAATATTAATTCTATTGTAAATATTAAATGATAATTAAATTTGCTTCTTACCCTTTTGAAAATGCGGCAATTGTGTAATTTTGACAAATTTTTATTAAACACATAACTAAGATGAAAGTAGCGATTGTAGGTGCGAGCGGAGCAGTAGGACAGGAGTTCCTACGTATTCTCGCAGAAAGAAATTTCCCCATTGACGAATTAGTATTATTTGGTTCACAGCGTAGCGCAGGCACCAAATACACATTCAAGGGCAAAGAATACGAAGTAAAACTTTTACAGCATAACGACGATTTCAAAGGCGTGGATATAGCCTTTACGTCGGCAGGTGCAGGCACATCAAAAGAGTTTGCAGCCGACATCACCAAATACGGAGCAGTAATGATCGACAATTCAAGCGCATTCCGTATGGACGAGGATGTTCCTTTGGTAGTGCCTGAGTGCAACGCTGAGGATGCTCTCAACCGTCCCCGCGGCATTATTGCCAATCCCAACTGCACCACTATTATGATGGTTGTGGTTTTGAAACCGTTAGAGAAAATTTCGCACATCAAGCGCATTCACGTTTCAAGCTATCAGTCGGCTTCGGGCGCAGGTGCTGCAGCTATGGCAGAATTAGAGCAACAGTATGGCGAAATACTTGGTGGTAAGGAAGTTACTGTTAAGAAATTCCCACATCAGTTGGCTTACAACGTAATACCTCAAATCGACGTTTTCCAGCCCAACGGCTACACCAAAGAGGAGATGAAGATGTACAACGAAACTCGCAAAATTATGCATTCCGACGTGAAATGCTCGGCTACATGCGTTAGAGTTTCGTCGCTTCGTTCGCATTCTGAATCAGTTTGGATCGAAACCGAAAAGCCCATCAGCGTAGAAGAGGCTCAAAAAGCAATTGCCGCAGCTCCCGGTTGTCAGTTGAAAGACGACCCTGCAAACCTCGTTTATCCTATGCCTTTGGAAACTGCCGGACACGATGACGTTTACGTAGGACGTATCCGCAAAGATATTTCCGACGACAACGGTCTTACTCTTTGGCTCTCTGGCGACCAAATTCGCAAAGGTGCGGCTCTCAACGCCGTTCAAATTGCCGAATACCTTATTAAGGTTGGTAATGTAAAATAATTTTTTTTGAATTATATTTTGTGGAGACGCGTCAATGACACGTCTCTACAATTTTTATATATGGGATTATTAATAACATATTTTCTTGCCTCGCTGTTGATTTCGTTTATGTGTTCGCTTATGGAGAGTGTATTGCTCAGCGTAACGCCCACATTTATAAAGATAAACGAAAATTCAAAGCAAAAAGGTGTGCGTCGTCTTTGCCGTTTAAAGCAAAATGTAGATAAACCTTTGGCAGCCATTCTTTCGCTCAACACCATTGCCAACACAGCAGGTGCTGCAATGGTGGGCGCACAGGCGGCAAAAGTGTACGGCTCGGAGAGTCTCGGTATTGTTTCCGCATTGCTAACTATCTTGATATTAGTATTTTCGGAGATTACACCCAAGACCATCGGCGCAAAATATTGGGAACGTCTTGCCGGACTTGTGGGGCACATGATTTCCTTCACGGCAATTCTAACATTCCCGCTTGTTATTATAATACTGCAACTTACAAAACTTTTTAAGAAAAATTCCAATCCCCACACCATTAGTCGCGAGGAGATTTCGGCACTTGCCAACATCGGTACCGAAGAAGGCATCTTTAAGGAAACCGAAAACACTATTATTCAAAACCTTATGAAATTGAAAAACTACCGCGTAAGCGATATTATGACTCCGCGCGTGGTGGTTTCGGCGGCAGATGCAGATATGACTCTTGGCGAATTTCTTGATAATAAAGATTATCTGCGCTTTTCGCGTATTCCCGTTTATATTGGCAACGACGAAAATATTGTGGGTTATGTGTTTCGTCAACAAGTGATGGAAAGTCTTGCTGAAGATCATAACTTATTGAAACTCCGCGATTTAAAACGTAATATTGTAGTCGTTCCCAATACCAAACCAGTGTTTTCGCTTTGGGAAGACCTCCTAAAAAAGAAAGAGCAAATAGCCCTTGTGGTAGATGAATACGGTGGTGTAGACGGCATTGCCACCATGGAAGATATTATAGAAACCCTCCTTGGTTTTGAAATTATCGACGAAAAAGATACCGTTGCCGACATGCAGCAATTTGCTCGCGAGCGATGGCAGCAACGGCAAATCAAATACCGTTATTTGGAAAAATAATTATTCGGCCTTATAATCCACATTTTCAACCAATTCCATACCGCATTTTTCGCAGGTGCCGGGATTGTCGAAATATTCGTTGCAAGCCACGCAAACGTATTTTTTGTTGGTGTCTTTGGGGGCAGCTTGAGCGTTGTCGGCGGGTTTAGCCTCTTGAGTGGTTTGCTCAGTAGGTTGAGCTGCAGGCTCTTGAGTGTTGTTGTCTTTCTTTTGTTCGCCGTTGCTGCACGACGACATTGCTGCAATTAATAAAGCGGCACTTACCGCGTAGAAAAATTTTTTTACCATTTTATTTAAGTTTAAGATTTATAACATTATTGTTTATTGTCCAACAGGTATCTTCGTGGCAAACGTAACTAGACGAGCTAAGTCGCGCTTTTACAGGTACATAAATAGTGTCGCTGCCTTTGAGATATTTTGCCATATAAGTGTAATCGTGGTTGAGTTTTAGAAAAATAGAATTTGATTGTTGTTGAGCGGTAAAAGTAGCCGCAATATTGTTGCGTTCCACATTGCCATAAAAAACCGTTACGGGCACTTCGGTGTTTTGGTCGTTGATAGTAACTTTTATTGTAACATCGTACATTTCAGGCTCTTCGGCAAGAAAACAGTCGCAGTTGTCGCTGTCGTCGGTAACTGCATTAATATTGTCGTCAACCAATTTGTCACAAGCTATGAATGCAGCCAACACCAAAAATACTATTATATAAAAGTGTTTATTCGTGGTCATTTTTGATACGGATTTTGCGCAAATGTATAAAATATTTTTTATTCTAATATTTTTTTTCCACCTTTGCTGATGATTATAAAACGATGAAACGGTTTCTTTTACTATCGATACTTTTATTTGTTGCGCTGCAAACTACATTTGCGCAGATTGACAGCGTAGATTATTACTACAATCTTTTTGCTCAAAGCAAAGGAAATGAGCGAGTTGTGGCAGCCGACAAATTGTTTGCCTACCTCGACCGCGAAGAATTTACCGACACTACATACATTTATGCCAACGCCGACACCACCGATATGCAAATTGCAGTGCTTTCGTGGGTGGGCACTTGGTATTATTATGCCAACAATTTTGATAAAAGCGTCTATTATAATCAGTTAGCACTCGACCTTTGCCGCGAACAAAACAATACCTCATATCTTGGCGATGTGCTCAATACGCTTGCCATCAGTTTGCAAGTAAAAGGCGATTTTTCGCACGCATTAGTCTATCAAACAGAGTGTTATAAGTTAGATTCTATTTCGGGCGATTTAGCAAACTTGTCGTCGTCGTTGGGCAATTTGGCTGCATTGTATCTTTCAATAGGTCAGCCACAATCTGCCGAAAAATTTGTTCTTGAATCTATCGACACCGAAAAAAAACTCAACCGAAGCGACAAAATGGCAATCCGTCTTGGCTTGGCATCCGAAATTTATATGAAACTCAATAATCCGCGCGAATCGTATCGTTATGCATATCAGGCATATCAAATAGATAGCGCCGATCATCGCGACGCCAAAGCTGCCGTACGCCTTTCGCAATTGTCGGAAACTTACATTGCATTAGATAGCCTTTCAAAAGCCGAAAAAATACTTTTAAAAGCAATCCCGTTGTTAGATTCGGCTCACAATTACCACTCGCTTGCTATCTGCAATATTCAGATGGGTAGAATAAATCAGCACCGTGGCGACAACGAGGAGGCTGCAAAGTTTTATACTGAGGCTTTGCGACTTACCAAAGTTACAGGTAATTCTTACAACGAAAAAAATGCCTGCCGAGGACTTGCAGCAAGTCTTAAAGAAACCGACCCCGCACTTGCTCTACAATACCTTGAACGTTACACTTTTCTTGCCGACAGTATGTATCGCGAGGAAACTGCCATTCAGCTATCGCACTACAGCATCAAATACGAAACCGACAAACTTCAACTTATCAACGAAGAAAAGGTTAAAGAAAACCACCGCATAGTGATAACTACATTGGTGATACTTATATCAATGATTATCATTATATTGGGTCTTATCTACATAATAAAAATCAAAACCCGCTCACAACAGCTTACCAAAAAAATTCAACAGTTGCGCGAGGAATTTTTTACCAATGTAACTCACGAATTCCGAACGCCGCTTACCGTTATTCTCGGACTTGCCCGCCGTTTGCAAAAAGACCAATCGGAGGCAAAACCTTCGGGCGAACGTATTGAACGTCAGGGTAATAGACTTTTAACGCTGATTAATAGTCTGTTGGATATTTCAAAAATTAAATCCGCAATCGACCCGCCAAAACTGCAACAAGGTGATATTGTGGTACATATTCGTATGATAATCGAGGGTTTGGATTATTACGCCAACGAAAAACATATTGCTCTCAATTATCGTCCGCGCGAAACAAGCCTTATCACTATGATTGAGCCCGAATATTTGCAAAAAATAGTCTCAAATCTTGTGGCAAATGCCATTAAATATACCGCAGAGTATGGTGTAATTGATGTTACAAGCCATTTTTCCGACAAAAAATTTGTGCTCAGCGTGGCAGATACCGGCAAAGGCATTAAGCCAGAGCACCTTCCGCACGTGTTCGACACATTTTACCGCGCCGGCGAAACCGACAACACCACTGGCACTGGCGTAGGTCTTTCGCTTGTAAAAATCTGTACTGAGGCTCTCGGCGGCAATGTTTCGGTATTTAGTAGCAACAAGGGAACGGTGTTTACTGTTACGCTGCCAATTAAGGATGTGTTTGAAAATGAGGACACTCCGCTTGTTGCCAATATTCTTGCACCGCAGCAAACTCCTTCTGATCAAGATATTCTTGTAATAGAAGACGATTCGGATATTTCGTACTTTATTGGTAGCGAGTTAAATGCTTTGTATAATGTAACTTACGCATTCAATGGCGAAGACGGTTACGAAAAAGCCGTTCAAACCCTTCCCGATGTAATTATCACCGACGTGAAAATGCCGGGAATGGACGGTTTTGAATTTACCAAAAAGATTCGCGAAAATGGTCTCACAGCCCATATTCCTATCATAATGGTAACTGCCAAGACCAACGAAGCCGACAAAATTCGCGGTATTGAAGCCGGTGCTGATGCCTATTTGTTTAAACCATTTAGTAGTGAGGAACTTTTGCTCACTATCCGCAATATTTTGGAAAAATACCGCTTGTTGCGTCAAAAATTTGGCGTTAACAATGGTGAAGCCACTGAAAAACAGCCCGTTGAAGAACAAACCACGGAGCAAAAAGCCATTGAAACAGCCATTACCGAAAAAAATCAAGAATTTATTACCCGTCTCAACGATGTAATTACAGCCGCCATGCGCAAAGGCCGTCCCGATGTGGAAACCGTTGCCTCGGATATGTGTATGAGCCGTTCGCAACTAAACCGCAAGATTATCGCCGTTACGGGTATGAATCCCACCGCTTATATAATTCAACTGCGCATCGGAATTGCCAAAAAAATGTTGGATTCCGACTTTTTTGCTCCCATCGGCGACATTGCAGCCAAGTGTGGATTCGACGATGTGTCGTATTTTTCGCGTGTGTTTAAACAAATTTGCGGTAAAACTCCTTCGCAATATCGAAAACAAAATTAGGATTTTTGTAACACTGATTATCAGATAGTTGCACCAAATTTACAACACTAAAATCCTAATTTGTGCGCCCATTTTCCCTTATTTTTGAGCGTAAAATCCCATTTATTAAAACCAAAATCCTAACAAAAAAATCAAAAACACCCTTTCTTTGCAATCAGTAAAAGAAATCATTTTTATCAAGAGTTGTGATAACTCAAGTTTTAAATTTTTTAGTTAGAAGGTTGGTTATATAGAAAACGACCGCCTTCATTTAAAGCAGGTCGTTTTTTTACTTTTTTCAGTTATTGGATTTATTGTTTATTAACCTAATTTTTTCCCTTAGATTATTTATTACCTAAACAAAAAACCCTGCATCGGCTAACGCAGGGCTTTTTTTTGTGTGTATTAAAAAGATTTTTCTTCTAAACCGGGGTCTTCAACATATTCGTAGTTGGCAGGCATTTCGATATCTTCGGAACATGTGGGGCAAAAGTTTTCGCCAATACGAGTTACAGAATCGGGAATTTTTCTTATTCTGAGAATATTGCAGCCGGTAAATGCCGAATTTTCAATCTCTTTGAGACCATTGTTGATAATCACCTCGCGGAGTTTTTCGCAGTTGACAAACGTAAATGCGGGGATAATTTCACATTCGTCGGGCAAAGTGCAAGTGGCAGCGGGACATCCAGCCGGATATGCCAAAATGCTTTTTTTATCGTTGGTATACAGTGCGTTATCCACAATTGTATAGGTTGAGTTTTCGGGGTCTAATTTTATTTGCAACAATTTTGGGCAACCCGAAAAAGCTCTTAACCCAATTTTTGAAACGCTTTTGGGAACAACGGCAGAATATAGATTCTGACACTCCCAAAATGCCATTTCGCCAATAGTTTCGGTGCCGTCGGGAATATCTATTGCACGCAACGAACCGCAGTAAGCAAAAGCGTAATTGCCTATTTTTTTGAGCGTTTCGGGAAGCGTCAAACCCATAATAGCACCGCAGCCGTAAAAAGCACCGTCGCCAATCTCGATTAATTGTCGCGGAATATTGAGTCCCGAAATACCGCGGCAATTGGCAAACGCTGCCTTGCCTATTTTGGTGATAGAGGCAGGCAAGATGAGGTTTTTGATGCCGCTACAATTGCGAAAACCGCTATCTGCCACGGCAGTTACCTTGTAGTTTTTGTCGCCGAAATTTACCGCCTCGGGGATAATCACATTGCCGAATAATTTTTGCGAAGCCGCAGCCACGCTTACGCCGTCCTTTATTACACGGTATTTGTACGAACCAGCGGTAAAGGTTTGGGCACTGGAGCTGCAAACAACTACCGCCAAAATTATTGATAAACAGTACTTAATCATTTTTTTATAAGGTAATTATGATGCGGTACCACATTAAAAATTATTGCACCGTTTTCGATACGTGAGGCTACCTCTTTTTTGCCGTCGAAAACTTTGGCTGAGGTCCATTTCTTGGGCAGCTGTCGGCTTACGGTTATGGGCTGGTCAAAACAGGTGAGGGGACTCTCTGCACCTACCGAAACTTCTGCCAAATATCCGTCGGAGGTTTTCTTTTCGTTGATTATCAGCGAATTGCGCTCTATGAGATATTTGGTGGCAGCGGCAAAGGTGGTTACCCAATAATCTTGGGGATTATCGCTAACAAATTTTAAGTGAGCATCAAAATCCTCTGATTTTATGGGCGAATATCCGCCGTCGTTGTCAACACCGTGAAGTAGAAAAGTTGTCCAACCGTTGAAAGGTACAGCGGCGGCAACAGCCTTGTTGAAATCGTCGGCAGTAACAGCATCACCCTCAGGTCCGCAAATAATAGATGAAATATCCATTAGATTATTTGGAGTTGGCTGCTCGCTTTTTCCGCTGCAAGTGCGTGCCGAAATGTAGTATTCCGCTACAATGTTGTCGTTTCCGCGTACACAATAAGGATAAACCATTGTGATGCAGGGCTTTCCGATTTTTTCTTCGATAATTTGTTTTGATTTTTCAAGCTGCCTACGCTGTTCTTGCTCGTCAATTTTGTTGAAATAGGGGTGTGAGATGGTATGTGAAGCCATTTCGTGACCGTTTTGAGCGGCATCGGCAAATGGTTGCCAATCTTTTACCCAATCTATTACAAGGTTGAAAGTCGCTTTATAGCCGTATTTATCTAAAATCGGCACTGCTATGGGCATTTGGTTTGGTGTGCCATCATCAAAGGAGTAAGTGATAGCCGATTTTTTAAAATCAAACCATGTGGCGGTTTTGTATTCTTTGGGCATTTGAGCCACTGATAATAAAGGTGTTGCAAGCATAATTGCTGATATTAATTGTGATTTCATAATGTGTGGATTTATAAAATGTGTAGGGACGTGCCGAGGCGCGTCACAAAATGGATTTTTTGAATATTAAAAAAATAGAGACGTGCCGTGGCACGTCTCTACAATTATAAATGTTATTCAGCCGGAGCCGCCTCGGGTACAACGTCGGTTGCAGGTGCGGCGGTTACGGGATTAAAAATAGAGTCGATAAATTCTTGAATAGGCGAACCTTGGTACGGCAATCCAAAACGTGTGAGCCAGCCTTTTAAGTAGCATATTATAAATAATATGGCAAGTATTATAAGACCCCACCAGAGGAAACGAAGTTTTGATTTTTTCTTTACAAATGGGTCTTTTACGCCGATAACTGGGAATTTTACAAGCTGAGTAAATGTTGCGCCAAAGAGCGTGTTTACTTTGGTAGCGGAGTTCAGAGCCCAGCCGTTGGCATTGAGAATGGGGGAGAGGTTGCGTTTGCGTAGTTTCAGCCAAGCCAAAAACATCGACGGACCTGAAATCAAGAGCAAAATGCCGAGTATTGCCAAAATCATTTTGGGAATCGATAATGCCAAGAAACCTGTTGCAGCCGAAGCCAAGAATGTTCCAATCATACCTAACGCCATACCGATAGCGGCAAAGATACCGCAGAATTTGGCAATGTCGAAAGCCTGTTTTTTTTCGCTCAAAAGCGGGTCGGCAGGAGGAGCGGCAGCACCGTCGGCAGGTTTTTCGGTGAGTTTGGTGCCAGCATCAGAAATTTTTCCGAGGGCATCGCCGGTCATTTTTTCGTCTTTGCTGGCGGCAAACTTGGTCACCTGCTCTTCGATAAACTTGCTTACCTTGCGGTAAGGTGTCCAAAATGCTTGACGGATGCTAATTGGGTTGTCAATAATTTTGGTAACGGTAGCATCCCAGTCGAGACCGTCGCGGTCGTAGAAAATGGCGTGTTTGCCGGGCATAAGATTGTCGATGTCGCCATCGGTAACTGCGGCGGCTATCTGCATAGTTTTGTTTTTTACCTTGTTTACACAATCGCAGTATAATAGGTAAATGCCTGACGAAACAATATCAGCACCGTGTTTGCCCATGTCGGCAACCTTGATACAGAGGTCGCACGAACGCTGGTCGATAAACAGTGTGCCGGCTTGGAAAATAGCCTTGAACTCGCGGTCGTAAAAGTCGGTGAATGTTACAAAGTTGCGCAAGAAAATATGGAAATCGCGGCAGAGGTGCAGCAATTTGTCAACTGAAAGTATAGAATCCGATTCGTCTTTAAGAGCGGCATCCTTGTCGATGAGGTCGAGAATATCTTGCTTGCGGTTTTCGGCAACAATTTGTTTTATGGTGTCGGCACCGATAGATTCCACAATTGTACCTTTTTTATCTGCCTTCCAAGCGGTGTAGGGTGCAAATTTGGCTGCAATGCCGTTCCATTCTGCCTCGGTGATTTGAGTTTTGCCGGCAAAATCTATGTCGAAAATCAGTTTTTTTACTTCGGCAATTTTGGCTTGCCAAGCGGGGTTGATACCTTCGGCAAGGTTGAGAGCATTGTTTTCGGTGATGCGGGCGAGCGGGTAGGCGGCAATTTTTTCGATATTGTCGGCAAGGTTTTCGCCGCTTATTTTTGAAAGTTCATCTAACTGAATTTCAAGAGCATTGCAGGTATCTTTGTTGAAAGCCACCATTTTGCAACGTACAAAATAGTCGTCAACTTTGGCTTTAACGGCATTGTAAGCGTTGAGTGCAGCCTCGGTGTCGGCGCCGTAGGGTAGGATAGAGGCGGCATCGGCAATGGATTTTGCATTCCAAGCGTCAAAGTCGGCACATTCGGCGTAGAATTTTTCCACAAGATCTTTGTCAACGCCGGGTTCGCCGCTACGGTCTTGAAGTGAGCCAACAGTTTCGATGGCGGCGTGAATTATTTTTTGCAAAGCCTCGTCGTCGGCAGATTTTTCGGTGATAATGCCGTCGCCGTTGAATTGCGTTTTTGCAAAAATGGCTATTGTGTCGCTGGTGTCTTCAATGGCAATAGTGTCTTTCTCTTTTTGCAGATTTGCAAGAATCTGTTTTGCCGAATTGTAGAGTTTTTTGCCCTCGTCGGAATTTTGGTTGATGTCGGCAAGGCGTATTTCTGAATCGTGTTTTAGCAACAAATCGTTGTTGGTAATCACGTTGGTAATCCATTTGGCGGTAGTAACCACGTCTTGAACGCGGATTTTGCCGTCTTTGTCGGCGTCGATCATTTGAAGGGTCTTGTCGTCGAATTCCAAGCCCGATGTGGGACAACTAAGCACTGTCCACATTTTTTGATCAAGTTCGTCCAAATGGGCAATATCATCGCCCGATTCAATGCTAACGCGGGTAACTCCGCCTATTTTGGAGAACTTCCATTTGTAAGATGACTTCTTTTCTTCCATATTGTTTTTTTGTTTTTAAATAATGCCAAAGTTACAGCAAAATATTTAAAAACAGTAGCATTTTTATGGAAAAAATTACGCCATATTTTCCACCACAACCTCAGCCAAATCCTTCACCGGCAAGATATCCGTTTTTGCAAATGTTTTTTTGCAGAGAGGACATGAGGTTACCACGTAGTCGGGGTTGTAGGATGCAAACTCGTTCATCACTTGGGCGGAGAGAATGCTACGCTCGTCCATAGAGATTTTGAGGTTCGACAGCGAACCGCCACAGCAAAGTGCCTTTTCGCGTTCGTGGGCAATGGGTTTTACGGTTACGCTCTGTGACAGAAGTTCGCGGGGTTGAGCGTAGATGCCGCTGCCACGTCCAAGTTCGCAAGGGTCGTGATAAACCACATTCTTGTCGGAGGCTTTGAGGGTGATTTTGCCTTGCTTAACAAGGTCGAGAATATATTCTGAATGGTGTACAACCTCAACGTTGGGCAATGTGTAGTCTTCTTTAAACACCTTGTAACATATAGGACAGGTAACGAGCAGTTTTTTTGCACCCGAATCCAAAATCATCTTGGTGTTGGTGTCGATAAGTTTTTGAGCGGCATCAAACTGTCCGGCGGTCATAAGCGGACGTCCGCAGCACGGGGCTTTGTGTTCGTCCATAAACCAATAGTTTTCACCAGCGGCGTCAAGTATTTGAAGCATAGACTTTTTGATGGCGGGTGTGAGGTGAGTCATACAGCCGGCAAAGTATACAATGTCGGTTTTTTTAGCCTCAGAGGTTTTGAGGTAGTCGTAACTTGAATTGTATTGACGAGTGGTTTCAATACGCTGAGTAATACGCAGTTTGTTTACGTCGATACCCACCGGGCAAGCCTCCTGACATTTACCGCAGATAAGGCAGTTGAAAAGCACTTCGTCGGTGAGGTTTTTGTTGCGGATATTTTTGAGCACGTAAACCGATTGCGAGTTTTTGATTCCGGCAAGGTTCAACTGACAAGCATCAATACAGATACCGCAGCGCGAACAACTATAAACCTGAGCCAATGTAAAAGTGTTTACGCGGCGTTCTTTGAGCGTTACGCCCCAATTACGCAAGAAAATCAAGTTGATTTCGGCAGGAATGTGCATATACCTTGTGTAAGGCAACGCCACAAAAAACACTCCGAGCACAATTGAATAAGTGAGCCACAGCGGATTGAGCCACGGTTCAAGATTTCCCAACGAAGCAAACGCGTCGCCTATATTGTTGAAAATGGGACTTCCGTTGTGATAAACTCCTGCGGTAAATGTTTCGCACAAGAAACGCATCGGGAAAATCAACCAAAGGGCGGTGAGACCAATGCGGTCGCCGTAGCGCATACGAGTGGTGCGTTTCATACCAAAAGCCTTGCTGCGGAAACGTTTAAAATATGCAAGCATTACGCCGCTGAGCACAAAAAACAGGAGTATTTCCATTGCGTAGGCAAAGAAAACGTGCCCCGGAAAATCCACATTATCAGTTACATAATAGCGGAAAAATACCGAGTGCTGAAACGGGAAAAACATTGATCCGTGATAACTCGACGCTTCAAAATGGCCTACTACAATGAGCAAAAACCATCCAAACGCCAACGACATATGCATATATCCCAACAACTTATTGTTGCGGAACACGTTACGGTGCAACAATCCTTCGCGAATGCTTTCCCAAATAGATTTGAGGGTCTTTTTAGAAAACAATCCTATGCGCACACGGATTTTGTCGATTTTGCTAAGTCCCAAAAACCACTTGGTAAAACGCCAAATTACCACACCAAATAGGTAAATTGCGCCTAATATAAAGGGGTAATAAAACAAGTCTTTAAATTCCATAGTTAGTTCTCCTGATTTTTAAAGTGAACGAGGGCTTTTTTGATAAGCATCACCACGTTTCGCAGGTTAACGCCACGCGGACACACCAAAAGGCATTTGCCGCAGAGCATACATTTATTGATTTCGGTTTGGAGGTTTTCTACCTCGCCGCGACGGAGCATAAGTTGCAACCTTCGGATATTAAAATCGGTGAGGTTTCCCGCGCTGCAAGTGGCTGTGCAGCCTCCGCACGAAAGGCATACCAGCAGCGACGGCTCATATTGAAGCACGTAGCGGAGAATCCTTCCGTCGAACTTGTCGAAATCTATTGAGCGGGCTTCTAATGTAGAGAATCCGAAATCCATATCTTACAGAGTTTTAAGGTATTGGTTGATTTGCACCGCGCTACTGCGGGCGTTTTCGATGGTCTCTTTTATCGACATTGGCGAAATGCAGCATCCAGCGGCAAAAACACCTTTTTGCGATAGTATGCCCGCACCAATGTGGAAGTCTTTGGATTTGAGAAATCCTGATTCTTCGCGTTCCACCTCAAAAAGTTCCGACACCTTTTTATTATGTTTCTTGGTGTCCATTCCGGCAAGAAGCACAAGCATATCGAGTTTCATCTTCATCGGGCGACCCGAAAGTGTGTCCTCGGTTTTGATGGCAAGACGATGGTCGGGAGTTTGCGACACCTCCGACACGCGTCCACGGATAAACTGTATGTTGTGATGCTCCTGAGCGGTGCGGTAAAGTTCTTCAAAATGCTTGTCGTACATACGAAGGTCCATATAGTAGCAGAAAATCTGAGTTTCGGGCAAAAATTTGCTCAACTCAATAGCCTGTTTCACACCCGTTACGCAGCATACTTTGGAGCAATATAGGTTGTGACATTTTTCGTCGCGCGAACCCACGCAGTGCACAATTGCCACACGTTTGGGATTTTCGCCAAAAGTGGTTTTAAAATCACCTGCGCGAAACTTGTCTTCAAGGTCGCCTTGGGTAATTACATTGTCGTAAATCTTGTATCCGAGTTCCTCCTTGCGGGTGGCGTCAAAAAGTTCGTAGCCGGTGGCAATTACCACAGCATCGGCGGTGTAACGCACGTTGCCGGTGTACACATACCATTGATTGCCATTGCGTTCGGCCTTGTCTACCTCAGAGTTTAGTTTCAATTCGATATCAAATTTGGCTATACGCTCTTTGAGGTACTTTTTGATTTCGTCAGCCTTTTTGAAATCGGGGAAAAGGCAGTACCATCGGTTGAGTTTTCCGCCGATGTCGCCTGTACGTTCTATAATTGTAACGCGGTTGCCGCTTTCAGCAAGTGTGCAGGCTGTTTCTACTCCTGCAATTCCGCCGCCTATTATTACTATGTTGTTCATTTAGTTACGAATTATAAAGTGATTATGCATTATGAATTATGCATTATGCATTGTTATCTGGTTTGCTGTGGTATGTATTCTCCTATATTTTTGCCTGTTTTGGTTTTGTACATCCGGTCGTTGTCGTAGGGGATGCCAATTTTATCGAGGAATGGACGAGGGTCGATTTGGTGCATCTGCAAGCCGAGGTCCCAAGGGTCGTAGCCGAGCACAAGTCCCGCCATCTCTTCGTAGGTGAAAACTGGTATGGTGGTGTTGTCTTTGCCGTAACGGATGCCGTGCATCTCGTTGATTACAAACTGCCAACGGTCGAGGAACATAGCGCATCCGGGACAGTTGGTGAGTATTGCGTCGGGTTCGTAGGGCTGCATACTCTCAAATTTCTTTTTAGAGTTCGACACCGAATATCCTCGGTTTGCCTGAACCAAATATTGGCGGAAACCAAATCCGCAGCAGTGACGGCGTTCGGGATAATCTACCGTTGCGCCTCCCCACGCCTTAATCATACCTTGCAGCACTTGGGTAAACTCTGCACCGCCCTCGCCCTTGTCGGGAAACATCTTGGCGTAATGACAACCGATGTGGTCAACAATTTTCAAGGGTTGACCCGTGCGGCGGTTAACGAGCGGATATTTCATCTGTTCGGCTATGCGCATACGGAATTTGTACACAATGTCGGATGTGTGGGCTATGTTTTTGGGAATCATAAACTCACGTCCTGTGGCTTTCTTTAAATATTCGCGAATCTGTTCCAATTGCTCGGGATGGTGTTTCCACGTTTCGGTAATTTCGATGTACATACCAAACGATGTAACGCACGATGCCACAAAGTTTTCGTATCCGTTTTCGGTCATTAGGGCAAACTGACGGGCAATCACCGTTTGAATAGTGTTAAACGGCACCACATCAGAGTGATAGCCAATGCCGGTGCAAGTGGTGTGGTGAGGGTCGTCCCAAATGTCGCGACCAAGATTTTCTTTCAATACGCGCAAGAATGTTACCTCAGAACCGGGGAAAAAATTCTGACGGATACAACTGCGGGCGTAGTAGTATTTGTCGTCGGCGATTTCTTTGCGATAATCGCGGCTAACGGTATATATTGGTTCTTTCATTAATTTCTAATTGTGAATTGTGAATTGTGAATTTTGGATTGTGAATGGGCGGACGTACACGAGGTACGCCCCTACACGGTTCCCTTAAAAATGTCAACAAAATATTGATCCATATTGTCGTAACCGAGGTCTTCGGCTTTTTGTTCTGAAAATTTGTTGATAGCATCTTGCAACTCCATAGCGCCGGTCTCCTCAAAAATACGGCGGATTTCGTTGAGGTCTTTGTCGTCGATTTTGCGCAAAACACCTGCTCCGGGTTTGTGGAGGTTAGCGCCCATACGGTCGTAAAATTCAGGGAGATTGCGATAAATCCATTCCCACACAGGACCTTGTTCGGGGTGAAGGTCGGGTTTTACAGATTCGGGTATGATGCAGTATCCTTCGCCGAGAATGTTGCCGTTGAGCACCTTATTGAGTGCATACTGCTGACGACC
>JAGCVU010000048.1 GCA_017962175.1 Bacteroidales bacterium
TATACCTTTTTTTTGTACGGTGCAAAGGTAGAGCCTTATATGCTTTGCTGCAATACCTTGTTTTAGTGATTTTATTCCTGAAAAGAATCATTATTTATAGTTATTGCACTTTTTTTTTCGCAATAGGCACAAAAATTGTATAAAAATTAGCGGAAACAAATAAAGTTGCTTATATTTGCACTCAAAAAGCCACACGGCACCTTGTAATTATAGACTGATGAAGAAACTGATATCTATACTGTTATTAGTAACACTTGTAACACAGGCGGTTTGGGGACGCTCCCTCGACGAGATACGCCGTAGCGGCGTTATGCGGGTGGCGTTTACCGAAAGCGGCAAGCAGACAGTCAATTACAACTTAGCCAAAGAGTTCGCAAAGTTTCTTAACGTTGATTTAGAGATAGTTACCGTATCGTGGAACGAGATTTTTTCGCAAAACGGCGTTATTCCCCCCGATTATCAGACCAATGATTCAATCAGTTACACTCCCGACGCACTCAAGCGTGCCGACTTTATCTGCGGCACAACATATATTTATGCCTGGCGCGAAAAGTTCTTCGACTTTGCCGGTATTATGGACGTTTCCGACTTGTTGATTGTGAGCAAACGCAAAAACAAGAAGGCTCTGTTTACCAACTTTATGCTTCCCGAAACCTACCACAAGTCGGGAAAGAAACTCAATGTCAAGAGCTACAAAGACTTGAAGGGTTTGCGCATAGCATTGCTCGAAAATTCTTCGTATGCCACTAATCTTCAGAAAATCAACGATTTGATTGGCGGCGGCATCACCATCATCACCACCAAGAGCGAGGAGGAATCGCAGCTGTTGGCTCGTCAGGGCAAGGTGGACGGATTCATCACCGTGTCGTACCTCGGCTTGCAGTTTGTAAACGACAACCAGCAGTTTAAACTCGCGTTCCCGATTGCCAAGCCCGACAATGTGGGTTGGGCAGTGGAAAAGGGCAACCGTTCGCTCCGTACCGCTATCGACGACTATTTTGCTATGATTCGCGGCAGCGGCGTGCTGGACAAGATGTTTACATCAAAATTTGGTGTCAACTATCAGTCTTACAATGAGATAATTAATTCTTACTCGGAATCTACTGAGGGAATGTCAAACTATCGCGACCTCGACGAGATTATGGAGTCGGGCAAGTTGATCGTGGGTCTCCGCGACCGTGAAATGGTGTACCACTCAAACGGTATCAAGCAGTTCAACCACTATCTTGCGGGAGAGTTTGCAAAATATCTAGGTCTCGATTTCGAAATCAAGATTATCCCCAACCTTTCCGACTATTTTACCGACAGCAACGGCAATCTGGTTCGCGACAGCAGTTACACGCCCGAATGGTTCAACACTATCGACGTGGCTTGCGACCTTCTCGCACCTATCGATTGGCGTTTGAAAAAAATCGACATAGTAGACGTGCTGCCTACCGCCAATGTGGTGGTGGCCCGCAAAAATCTAGATATCAAGAATATCAACGACCTTCACCATCTGCGTGGCGTTACGTCAAAGGGTTCTGTATACGAGGAGGCTTTGATCGACAACGACATCACCAACTATTATTGCAAGGAGGCTAACGAATTCTTTGGCGAGATTATGAGCGGACGCGCCGACTACTGCATCGTCAACTTCGACATCTACAGTCTGCCAAAATATCCCGAGCTGGAATCCAAGTTTGTGCTTGGCGAAATCAGCTCAGTAGGTTGGGGTATCAAGAAAAACCAGCCTAAACTTCGTCAGAAAATTCTCGAATTCCTGGTTTGGGCAAGTTCTAGTGACGTTTTGGACCAAGCGTTCTTAGAGCAGGCGGGCATTCCCTACAAGGCTGCGCAAAACCACCTTGTGGCTATGTATCAGACCTATCAGACAGGCTACTTCCCGTTTGTATTCTACGGTAGCGACCAAGGACTGCCGCAGGAGGATGTGATGTGCATCTTCCAAGACAACGACGGTTTTATGTGGTTTGGCACTCAGGCGGGAGCTATCAAGTACAACGGCCGCCAGATGAACACCTACACCAGCGCACCCGACCAGCTAAGCAGCAATGTGGTGTTCGACATAGCGCAAGACAGCAAGGGAAACATATATTTTGCCACTCTCAAAGGTATCACCTGCTTGAATCCCGAGGGCAAGTTTACGCAGATTCTCTCCGATATGGCGTTCAAGCATATCTATATCGACAAGAGAGACACCAAATATTTCTTTGGCGACAAACGCCTCTGCACACTCGATGCCGACGACAAGACTCAGCAGTTAAATAAGCGTTTCCCGACACTGCCCGACTGTATCCACGCCGTGGCGCAGAACAAATCGGGACACAACACATTCCTGGCTTCTCCCGACGGTCTGTTTATGATCGTTGACGACGATATTCAGCTGCTAACCGACAAGAAATGCTATTACGTGTTTGTTGACGAGGACGCAAATATCTGGCTGTCAACCACCGACGGTATCTATTCCGGCAACCTGTCGCAGTTTATGCGCAGCGACCTTGAATCGCTCAAAATCAACCAGAAAGTGGGCATTCCCGAAAACTGCCGTATTCACACTATCAAGCAAAACCGAGATGGTTCGGTGTTCTTGGTGTCTAACTTCGAGGCGTTCCAGATTTTCTCTTTGATGCAGAGCGCTATCAAGTTCGATCAAAGCATCGGATTAAAAGACCTTAAGCTTCTCTCATATTTTGAGGACAAGGAAGACAACTATTGGTTCGGCTTTTCGGGTGGTATTCAGAAACTTACCAACCGTTCGCTCCGCAATCTCTATCCCGAGGATCTCGACTGCTACCTCAATAATTTTGAGGAAGACAACCTGGGACGTATCTGGATGGCGTTTAACAACAAGATTTATTACTTCCAGCATCAGCTCGTTGATTTTTCGAGCAATGTGGATGGCGGCGAAGTGCCTTACGTGGTTAAAGTGCTCAACCATGAGGAGATACTTATAGCCAACAGTTTCGGATGCTACCTTTTCGACAGCAACACGCTGAAACTCAAGAATAAGCTAACGTTCAAAAACCGCATACACAACCTTACCAACGTGTTTGTGTCGCAAAGTGGCGACATATTCCTCCTTACTGGTATCGACGGAGTGGTTTATCACATTGCCGATTTTGAAACTTCGCCTATTCCTATCCGTAGCGTGTCCACGTCGTTAGTGTCGCAAATGATTCAGTATAAGACTCTTATACTTGGTGGCAACAATACCGGCATTGTCAAGTTCGACGGCAACGGATTTGAGCTGCTCAAAGCCACACCTTCGTCGGTGCTCTCGCTCGCTATTCTGGGCGACAACCTGCTGGTGGGTATGGAAGACGGTCTCGGCATCTACACTCCCGACGGCGAACTCAAAACTATTGAGATTCCCACATTGCCCTCTCCGTCGATCAATTCTATTCTGCCCGCCCGCGACAAGGATTATCTCTGGCTCGGCACCAACAAGGGTTTCTGCTATTACAATATGCCCGAAAACCGTGTTGATTTCTCGGTATATGCCAACGACGGACTACCCGGCAGCGAGATTGTTACCAACGGACTTTTGCTAAATAAAAAAGGTGTGCTTTATGTGGCCACTTTCCACGGCGTTTCGTCGTTCGACCTGAAAAAAGGCAGCAACGAAAAGTTTGTGCCGCAGTGCCGCCTCGAAAGCATACTGCTCAACGGTTTGCCATTCGACCGCAGCCGCAACGTATTCAAGCACGACGAAAACAACTTTGTGTTTGAGCTTGCTGGTCTTTCGTTTAAAGACGAGGCGTCGGTGGTTTACGAGTTCTATATGAAGGGACTCGACAACGACTACGTGGCGCAGATGGGCAAGGAGCATAGGGCTAACTATCAGAACCTTCCTCCTGGCAAATACGACTTTGTTTACCGTGCCAAGGGCAAGGACGGAATATGGTGTTACAGCACGCCTTACAGCTTTGAAATCAAGCGTCCGTTCTACCGCAAGTGGTGGTTTATGCTGCTTTTGGTGTTGACGGTTTCGGCTATCGTCTATATGATTATCAAACTCCGTGAGGCTCAGCTCCGTATGCGCAACCAGCATTTGGAACGTATGGTAACCGAGCGCACATCAGAGATACGCAAGCAGAAAGACGCCATCGAGCAGAAAAATGCCGAACTTGAGACACAGCGTGAGGAGATTCTCCAGCAGCGCGACGCCATCGAGGAGAAAAACCTTGCTCTCGAACAGCAGAAAAACGAGATTCTCTCGCAGCGCGACGAGCTTGAGGTTCAGAAGAATATCGCCACCCAGCAGCGCGACGAGATTGCCCATCACCAAAAGGAGATTATGGACAGTATCTACTACGCAAAACGTATTCAGACCGCGCTTCTGCCCATATCCACCAACATTGCCAAGGTGCTGCCCGAACATTTTATCCTGTTCAAGCCTCGCGACATTGTGAGCGGCGACTTCTACTATTTCAAGCACCTCAACCACTATGCTGTGATTGTGGCTGCCGACTGTACGGGTCACGGCGTGCCGGGAGCGTTTATGAGTATGCTTGGTTCGGCTTACCTCAACGAGATTATTGTAAAATATCAGGACGAACTCAATTCAGGTCATATTCTCGACCTCCTGCGTTCATACATTATCGAATCGCTCCATCAGACCGGCCGTTTCGACGAGGCCAAAGACGGTATGGACATCGCCCTCTGCGTGCTCGACCTTGACACGCTCAAACTGCAGTTCTCGGGCGCGTTCAACCCGATGTTCCTTGTGCGCGACGGCGAGATAGAGGAGTACCGCGCCGACCGTATGCCTATCGGTATTCACGACTATGTGGACATCGGATTTACCACCTACGATATTGATATGCAGCGTGATGACATTGTTTACATATTCTCCGACGGTTACGCATCGCAGTTTGGCGGCAAAACGGGCAAGAAATTTATGTCGAGCCGATTCAAGAAACTTCTTCAAGAAATTTCGCCCAACCCGATGGCCGAGCAGCGCGAAATCCTCGACGAAAAGATCGAAAACTGGATGGGCGGTGTCTACAGCCAGGTGGACGACATTCTGGTTATAGGATTCAAGATTTCGTAACCTATAAATTCTTGTTCACAAAATTCATAACTCTCTGGGTATAGAGATTGATCTCTGTTGAATCCATTGTTTTAAATCCGTGTTTCAATCCAGGATAAAGCCAAAGTTCCGTTGTGTTGGGCAGTGAGTCGTGAAGCCATTTGGATTGTTTGCATTTAACAACGGGGTCTTTTTCGCCGTGAGAAATAAAGATTGGCACACGGCTGAGCTGTTCGGCATAGTAGAGCGGCGAAGCCTTTTTTGCTGCGGCATCATAATCTTTTAGCTCTCCAAAAGGTATGTGGAAAAAAAACGAACATCCCAGGCGTCGTATCCAGCCGGGAAAAACTCCCCACATTTGCGACAGGTCGGTAGGTCCGAAGTCGTCGATTATAAGTTTAATATTAGCCGGACACTTGCCAAACAAGTAACTCATCATAGCCAGATGGGCACCTGCCGACGACCCCCACAGACCAATTTTGGTGGTGTCTACTTTGAGGTACTGGGCGTTTTCTATGCAATAGAGATAGGCGTCGTAGCAGTCCTGAATACACAGTTCCATAGAGTTGCCACGGAGGTTTATCAGCCTGTAATCCAGCGAAATCACCTGTATGTTGTTTTCTAACATAGTTTTGATAGTGGTGTAGCGGTAATAGTCCTGAACCTTGCGTTTAGTGCCCATTATCCACGTGCCGCCGTGTATGTATAGGATGGTTTTGTATGCCGAGAGCGTGTCGTTGGGGCGGTATACGTCGAAACGTATATATTTGTCGTTTATATCTTTGTAAACCAATTCGGTAGGGTAGAGGGGGACGTCGGGAGTGCGGATGTTGTCTTGCCAGTATTTGTAAATCCTTGTGATTCCGAACACTATCACGCCGCCCCAAATCGCTGCCGCGGCTATAATCAATGCTTTTTTTATGTTTTTCATTACAAAATGTGTTGTTAACCGTGGGCAAAAGTAGGTTTTTTATTGAAATGAAAAAACACTTTATTATCTCTTTTCATAAATTCTGAATATTAGATTTTTATTAGATAAGCCCACTTCTTCGATGGTGAATGTTGCCCCGTTCTTGGTGATTTCAGGAACGTTTTCCACAATTTTTACAGTGGTGAGAGAGTCGGCGGCAAAGGGTTCAAGATTATAATTATTTATAGTGGAATCGTTTTTTATAACCGTTATTTGGCGGAACCCTTCGCTGCCTTCGCCGATGAGCGCGGGAAACACTTTTTGATGAATGTTGATGGTGTACGCGCCTTGGTTGATGGTGCTTTCCACCTCACCGCCCGAAAACGACGGATCGATGCGCATAAACGGCGCTTTCATAAGTAGGTCTTGCAGTTGCTGTCCAAACATAAACGAGCCGAGGAGCAAAAATATCGATAGTATTGCCCAAAATTTTGCTATAAAGTTTTTCATAGTTGTAATGATTTAAAAGATGAATTTAAAGATAGTTTCAAGTCCGCCTCTTGCGCACGAACCCAAGAATATTACCATAAACGAGTAGGCGAGATAGAGAAAAATCACACGTGCCGTGCTTGCGCTCACCTTTGCCGAAGTGCCTTTGATTCTGTAATTTAGAGCCTCGGAAGGACAGTTGTCGATACATCTTGCGCATTTGGCGCAGGTGATCGACGGCTTATGGTCTTTGTTCATTGCCATCAACTGACATTTTGATATACATTTGTTGCATTTTATACATTTTTCGCTGTCTAATGCCACTTCAAAAATGTTGATTTTGTTGAATAACGACATCAATGCTCCCATAGGACAGAATGTTGCGCACTGAATTCTCTTTTTGGTGAGTATCGGCAGCACTATAACCAATGCTATGAACATTGCGTAAAAGATAATGTTTTTTATCAGTGTTACTCCGTCAACGATTTTTTCGCCCTCGGTAACTGCCTTGAACGGACATAGCCAATTGCAATACTGAGGTATCAGGCTTTCGGCGCTCCATAGTGCCATAAGTATCAGCATCGCGAAACTGAAATATTTAAACGAGGCGTTGATTTTGCGGATAATGGGGCGTTGTCCTATGTGCGAGGTCATATCGTCCCAACCGCCGTAAAAACAGCCCCACGAACAGAATGCGCGTCCCAATAGCACTGCGGCTGCAATCACTATCACCAACATCGACGAGATGGAGGCGAATCCTTCGTTGAGATTGCCCGAAAAGATGATGGTCTGCTTAATTGCCGCCGGAATTATTACCATTGTGGTAACTATGTGGCAAAAAGGAATGTCGCAATTGTAGATGGTGCCGGCGTCGTAATTGATTGTGCCTCTGATTTCTATCAGGTTTGCCATAAAACCTACTACAAACAACAGTGCCGACGCTCCGAATGCAATTGCCCTGAATTTGTCGGTTTTGCCCTTGTAGAGCATCAGGAAGAATATCAGCGTAAAAAACGCAGTTGTGATAGCCCACGCAAGGGCGTCGGCTGCGGATTCAAAGGCAAGGTTGCCCTGTGTTGAAAAGATAAAGATTATCAAAAACATTGGCAGCGTTGCCAATATGCTTCGGGGAATTTTTCCCGTGGTTTTGTATCTGTTTTCCATAATGTTATGATATTATAAGTTTAACTGCGTTATAAAAATATACTATGCACATAATGATTGCGGCGTAACGTCCGATGTGCTTGAATGCCACGTTTTTGCGGCTTAATCCCACCAAAGGAATTGGCAAAAAATAGGGGAGAGTGCCAACGAAAAACATTGAAAACAATGCTACTGTGCGCCAAAACGACTGTTCACCAGCCGTTTGCACCACCATCGACACAAATGGAGGACACAATGCCACCGATGTTACAAAGCCCATTATTAATGGCAGAAGATATTGATGACGCCTTGCAAATTGTCGCAATGCTTTGTGTTTAAGCGGATTAATGCAGCGGCTCGAAAGTTTCCCCAAGGCAAAAAGAAGCATTATTACACCGAGTATCAACTGTGTAATTATCATAACTTTACGGTCGGAAACAATACCGTAAACCGCAGCCGAAAGTATCGAACTTAGCACCGCCGCCAAAAGATACGCCAACCATCGTCCCGAAAGAAAAATGGTAACAAACTTAGCCGACTGTGCCACCGACGAACTTTGTCCGAGGAGAATCGGAACGATTCCCGGAAGGCAAATCGAAATGCAGGCAATCCCGCTACTTAAACCTAATAATAATGCTGATAAATAGTCCATCGTGTTTTGTTTTTTTTGCAAATAAACGATGGAAAATTTCATTATGCAATACCGTGGGACACTCTACACCCCTCTGTGGGATGGATTTTGATATTTGGGACGAATGTCACCTGATGTGGGACGAAATACAAGTGCTAACCCTCAAAATATTGCAGCACTGCCGAAATGTAGGTTCTTGAAACTGGCACTTCGGTGGGGTGATTTTTGATTTTTAGGCGGTAACCGTTGGATGCCGAACCTTCAATACCCTCAATGTTGGTCATATTTACCAAAAATGCTCTGTGACAGCGCATTACGTAGCCAAATGGTTTTAGTTGGTTTTCCAAAGTGGTGAGGGTGGAACGGATAACGGTAGTGCCGCTTTCGGTGGTAATTTTGCAGTAATTTTTGTCAGATTCGATATACAGCAGAGCCTCAGGGTCAATGTCGGTGGAAGATGGTTTTGCCTGTGGTTCGGGGTTTTTGATGATTGGAGCGGCGGGAGCGTTGCTCTTTTGCGAAAGTTTTTGGTTGATTTTGTTAATGCGTTCGAGTTCGCGGCGCAGACGGGCATTGTCGAAGGCAAAGTAAACGCCCAACAACAGCACCGAAATTATGATTGTCTGCCAAATAGCCGACCATAAAAGCGGCAAAGTAGGTGAGGTCGGATTCAAAACCTTGAAATACAAAAAGTTGCCCACCATAATCAAAAGCACCGACAGCATAAATGCAGCAATGTTTTTGCCGTTAGAAAACCTTCCTTCCTCGATATCGGTTTTGTAGATACGGTGCATAATGGCAGTGGGCAGCATCGAGCCTAAATATGTAATAATCGGGAAACCAAGTAGATAGATATATTTGCTTGTTGGACCATCGCTAATGCCAAACGGTTGCAGCACAGCCAAAATAAGGTAAACCGCCGCACCCAACGCAATAGCCACAATGTGGTAGTTGCTGTTGACCGTATGTGCCGGAGTGGCGAGGTAAGTCTTTATATTTGAGATGATGGACATATTTTTATCGTTTTTTCAATGCGCAAAAGTAGTAATAAAAGGGGAAAATTACAACACTGCCGCCATACATACCGGTAAATATAGTATTCCGTTACTTTGTTTTAGTTCGCCGGGGTGGAGAACTATCGGAGTATCAAGATAATCGGAATATTTTTTGCAAAGTTTGTCGATAGATACATGCGAATATTGTGATGTGGATTTTACTTCTATGGGGATTATGTTGTGGCGACTTGTTACAGATTTTTTCGACAGTAAAAAGTCAATTTCCATACGGTTTTCGGCTTCTTTGTGTGACGTTGAGAAAAAATACAGATTATGACCATTTGCCTTAAATATTTGAGCCACAAGATTTTCTACCAACATTCCTTTGTTAAATTCAAGTTTGTCTAAAATCAATTTTTTGTATAATTGTTCGCGAAGAA